>NZ_JBANAZ010000034.1:0-94897 GCF_059803455.1 Bradyrhizobium sp. UFLA05-108
GGCGATGACAATCCGCAACAGCAAATGATCGCAAAAAATGACAGGCGTTAAAAAATGCACGCGCAGTCTGCGATCGTGTTGATGTAGTCCACACAGAAGTAGTGCCTCATCGCACCGCCGCGGTGCACCGGTCATGGGACTCGCTCGCGTGGCCGAGAGAGTCGCTCAGGACCTATTTAGAATTCACCAAATGCATGAGAAAGCCAAACACATTGGCTTGCTTCCACCTTGCAGCCATGAACGCAGCGTGACGTCCCATGAATGCTGGCTGTGGGCTGGAGCACCTGTTTGACACAGATCGAGTCGCCAGCACAAAAGTTGGGTGTCGCGTGCTACCGTCTTTTTGAAATCGAGCTTCACAACAATTGACGCGACCATCAGAACAGGTCGGTGCGCGTTGCGTGGTGGTGTGCTAGGAGGACAGTATGTGGAAATGAACCGTCCTGATCACCAAGTTTGGAGGCGGCCATTAAGGATTATCACGTTTTCGCGGGGGGCCCTGAAGTTGCGATAGGTACTTAAGGCGGGAACCAAGATATGTGCGGCATTTGTGGATGGATCGACTTCGATCGCGACCTAGGAGCTCCCGGCGCGCGACGAGAGCTTGCCCACATGACGGCCACCATGGCCTACCGCGGTCCGGACGACGAGGGGACTTGGATCGACGGGCCCGCGGCGCTGGGACACCGCCGCTTAGCAATCATCGACATCGGGGGCGGTGGCCAGCCGATGACGCTCCAGCAGGACGGCCGACCAGGGTTGGTGCTCGTCTACAGCGGCGAGACTTACAACTACCGCGAGCTGCGTCAACGGCTCGCTGCCCTGGGCCATCGGTTCGACACGAGCAGTGACACCGAGGTTGTATTGCACGCCCACCGCGAGTGGGGCCGCCGCGACCCCCGCATCGCCGTGACCGAACTCAACGGGATGTTCGCCTACGCACTCTGGGACACCGCCAAGCGCGAACTGCTTCTCGTACGCGACCGGCTCGGCATCAAGCCGCTTTACTATTACCCCACCGGGCACGGAGTGTTGTTCGGCTCCGAGCCAAAGGCGATCCTCGCGAATGGTCTCGCGGAACGGGCCATGGACGCCGACGGACTTCGTCGCACCCTATGCTTCGTCGCCGACCCGTACAACACCGTGTTCCGCGGCATGCGTGAGGTGCGGCCCGGCCACATCGTCCGCGTGACCCGCGACGGCATCCAGCAGATGACCTATTGGCAGCTCACGGAGAGAGAGCACTCCGACGACGTGCCTACCACCGTTCGGCGCGTCCGCGAGCTGCTCGAGGACACGATCCAGCGGCAGCTCATCGCCGATGTGCCGCTGTGCACGCTCTTGTCGGGCGGGCTTGACTCCTCCGCCCTGACCGCACTGGCCGCGCGCTTCAGCGATGAACGAATCCGGTCGGTCGCCCTCGACTTCGTCGGCTACACCGACAACTTTACGCCCGGCCCGATGCGCGCCACACCCGACGGGCCCTACGTGCAGGAGGTCGCAAAGTTCGTTGGTACCGACCACACGGACATCACGTTGTCCGCGGACGAACTCATGGACCCGAACGTGCGGGCCGCCACCCTCCACGCCCGCGACCTGCCGTTGACCTGGGGCAATCTCGATAGCTCGCTCTATCTGCTGTTTCGGGCGATCCGGCAACATTCGACGGTGGCCCTGTCCGGGGAGTCGGCCGACGAGGTTTTCGGTGGCTACCCTTGGTTCCACGATCAAGCGTATGTTCAGGCCGATACGTTTCCCTGGGCGTACCTCGTCGATACCGGCCAGCAGTTCCTAGACCCCGGCCTCGTCGAGAAGCTTGACCTTTCCGGCTACCTCGATGAGCAATACCGCAGAGCACTTGCGGAAGTACCGGCCCTGACCGGGCCGGCCTCGGCTGATCCGCACGAGCGTCGCATGCGCGAGGTCTGCTATCTCTTTCTCACGCGTTATCTGCCGACGTTGCTCGACCGCAAGGATCGGATGAGCATGGCTTTGGGTCTCGAGGTGCGGGTCCCCTTCTGCGACCACCGCCTCGTTGAGTATGTCTTCGGCACCCCATGGGGTCACAAGACTTTCGACAGGCGCGAGAAAAGCCTGCTGCGGGCCGCCACCGCGGACCTGCTGCCGCAGTCGGTGGTGCAGCGAGTCAAGAGCGCGTATCCGGCTATCCAGGACCCGACCTACGACAGAATGCTACGTACCCGGTTCGTCGCACTGCGGAATGACTGCAATGCAGCAGTTGCACCATTGCTGTCCGTCGACGGCTCCCGCGCATTGCTCAACGCGACTAACAGCGGTATGGAGCGTATCCTGACCCTCCAGGATTTCCTGACTGACTACAACGTGAGCCTCAGGGTCTGAGACGGCGGAATGCGCATAAGTTGTCAATGCTGCTGCAAATTTCCTCAGATGTGCCGAAGTAAAATTCCCTAACTGGCGAAGTTTTCGGCGATCGGCCGGTTAGGTGAATCTTGATCTCCTTTTTTGGCTGGCCGTCCGCGGCGCCTGTGCCTGGATTGGCGCGATAATGATAGCCAGTTAGAAGAGCAGATTGCGATCGCCATAACGTGGGATATCCGACGTCATCAACGATCAACGACGAGAAGCGGCACACGAAACTGATCCGTTCGCGCAGCTGGCCCGCCGGTTCGGCTTTGGCGAGTGTGCCGACGATATCGTCAGGGTAGCAAAGTAGTCACTGCGATCAGCCTTCACCGCCTCGGCGCCAAGTGGCGTGGCCTGGCAAGGTGACTGTGGCCCAAGGAAATGGATCATCTCGTTGTGACTGATGAAGTCGGGCTGCGCGAGAGCAAGAACCCGGTTCTTGTCGAGGGAGGGTTGAAGTCAAAGCTGGCGGAGGCGTTTTGATGCTCGAGAGCCGTGCTATCAGCAGCGCCGTCTTCACCGGCGTTCTCACTCATCGCGACGCCCACATCGCAGAAGCTCTCTTTTTGGCAGAGGCGCCATTTTCTTACTGAGTAGCCTAGCTCCCGATGCTGCCGGGCGGACCTGCAACGACTAAGGCGTGGCCGTGGTTGCCGACGGCCGAGCGGGAATTTGGGTTGCGTTTCGCAGCCCACCCGCGCTCGCACCTGCGTTAAGCTTGTTCATTGGGAAAACTAGGCATCAGCGAGTGCGGTTGAATATCGCCTCGTCGGCGGGGTGGACTTTCTGCTAAAGCAATAGACATGGACATGCGGCTGTGCGAGTCGATCCTCCGCGACATTGTTGTGATGGAGAGACCGGACAAACGAGCTTGGCTAGCTAAAGTAAAGTTTCTCGAGGGGCGGCAGCGACGACCCTTGGCCCTCGAGGTCCAGTCGTAAGGGCGGACGGGCATCTTGCGCGCGCGGAATCGGAAATCGTGGCGAGGTGAGGGGCAAGATGTTGGATCGCCCGGGCAAGCCGCTTTACTACTGCCCCACCAAGTACGGAGTGCTGTTCTGCATTTAAAGCATGAGCCGGTTCTGCTCGCCGCAAGATCGATTTGGGACGGGATCGACGGCGAGATCGCACCGCTCTCTAGTGGATCAAATCTAACTGCGTCTGGCGCTGGCAGGAACGTTTCATGCGCTGCGCGACAAGACGCGGCCCTCGCGCATTCAGCCACTCGGAGCTGATGCTGGGACACGAGTGATGGCCCTCACTGGGAAGACCGAAGTTTGTGTACGCGATTTCTGTGAAGGTGGGTTTGGTGTTTAAGACATTGTGGGTAGGTATCGACGGCATGGCCGACAATTCTGCTTGACCGGACCGAGCGGTCAAGTCCCCAAGCGGCGCGTCGTCGGCGCAGGGCTTGACGGCGAAAGTTCGGTCCAAGCGATCAGCGTCGGCGCCGTGATGGCGGTTGTGGTCATCAGCGCGCCGTTCCGGGAAACCGCGCGCCGAAGTGGATGGCGAACTGCCCCATCGCGGCAGTCCATTCGACCGGCCGCCGCCAATGAGCGCAGGCGCTCCCGAGGGCGAAATGCAACAGCTTGAGCGCCGCCTCGTCGATCAGGAAACTGCCCCGGGTCTTGATGATGTGCAGCGAATGATGCAGCGCCTCCACCGGCATTGGACGTGCAGATCATCTTGCCGATGCCCGGCGCGAAGGCGAACAAGGGCACCACGTGCCCCATGCATTGCGCCAGATCTGGCCGATGGCGGGATGGCGCTGACCCTTACGCATCAGCTACGAGGCACCACGGAAATACGGGTCGTAGACCCAGCCCTCGCAGACCTCCTCGTCGGGCAGGCCGTAAATGTATTTGAGCAGCAACAGCCAGGTCACGAACTGGCTTCCGATCCCCGGTCGCCCCTTCTCGCTGTAGACGGCGCGATCTCGCGATCGATCCGATCCCAGTCGATCTTGCCGCCAAGCTGCATCAGCTCGTGCTTCAGGTTAGCCAGCGCGAAACAGGTCACTTCCCTGTCGCATTTGGACTCTGCGGTCGCATCATCTCCTCAGATGCAACAACGGAATCACGCCGGGCGACTCGAGAACTCTTAAAAATGAGATCACAAGCTTCCTAGGCTCTGCACCGCGAAAGCTTGCAATCTAATACCCCTTCGTCAGAGAAATTTAATCTCTTCACGGGCGACCAGGTAGACTCGCCGCGACACGTGCCGCGATGCAGTCATCGACCGTGATCTCGACGTGGCCCTTATAGTTGAGCTCATAGCACGGCACGAGGGCAGGCTTTAAAAAACGCAAGTGGTTGAGGCGATGGCTTCGTGAAGTGCGCACCTTTGGGATGATCGACGTCAACGAGATTGCGTTGTAGAACAGCTTCATACGCGTATTGAGGCTCGGCATTCAAGTTTCAGCCCTGCGATACAAGAAACAGGTCCGAGGGCAGCGTAAGATCAGCCGCCCTCTTCCTTTCCAATGATCTTTATCAGCGTGTGGCAGCGGCGTGCTCTAAGAGACGTTCGCGAGAGGCTGCCTGGCCTTGACGCGCGTTACGCTGGACCGACCGTCGATGCTGACGGGCACTTCCCCATCGATCGTGGCACGACGAACGACGCGATGTTGATTGCCGTAATCGTAGACCGCATAATGTTGCGTGGCACGGTTATCCCAGATCGCGACATCGCCCTTCTTCCAGTTCCAGCGCACGACGTTTTCGGGCGCGGCAATATGAGACTGGAACAGATCGTACAATTTTTGGCTGTCATTTTTGTTTATATCAACAAAACGTTGCACAATATTGCTGAGTAACAGCGCGCGCTCGCCGGTCTCGGGGTGGACACGCACGACGGGGTGCTCCGCCCCAAAGATCATTCTTGAGCCTTCGTGGTCGTAGGCGTGGTTGTGAACGGCCCAGAGCTCGTCAGCAAGCCGTTGCAGTTGCGGTGGCAGGTCGAGATAAGCGGCCGCGGCGTTTGACCAGACCGTGTCGCCGCCGAATGGTGGGATCACAACGCCTCTTAGCACACAAATTTTGGGATAGGCATCGAGGTAGGTCCAGTCGGCGTGCCAATTGTCGGCCCGGTCCCCGCCCCGGGTATAGTCAAACTCTTGGATCGACGCACCGCGTACCGGGTGCGGTACAAGCTTTCCCAAACGACTTGCAAAGCGCTCCTGCTCGGCGTCGTCAAGATGACCCTGGTTACGGAAGAAGATGACCTTGTGCTCGAGCAGCAATTTGTTTATCGCAACGATTGTTTGGTCCGGCAAATCGCCCGATAGCTTTATATTCTTGATTTCAGCGCCGATGCGCGCCGTGCGTTTGACGACGTCCGCACGCGGAATGACATTATCGATCAAGGCCATTTCACTCATGTTGGCATTCTCCAAACTTGCGGTTCCTTCGACAGAAGTAGACAACAGCGCCGAGTTTCAGGCGTCGTTTATGGATGGCTCCTGGCAAGCATCGTGCCAGCCACGAAAAACGGGGCTGAGGCCGTTCATTTACCAAAGGCTAATCGTTGCACGGGCAGCGCAGCCGCGTTCAAAAATGTCAAGCTGTATAGTTGCGGATCGGACAGTGCAGGTCGAGCCGCGATCAGACCGCGGGGCGCTCTCCGTACGAGCGCAACACCCGTGATCTACGCATAAACGTCAGGTCCCGGCGCGATCCAACTGGGTCTCAGCAAACTTAGCCATCGTTCCACCCGACAATTATCGCGAGAAGAAACCGCATGACGCCCGATGAGACACCCAATGCCCGGGCGCCTCGACGGTGACGATCGCCATAGAGCACATCATCCTCAAGCAAATGTTCGAGTTCGGCAGAAAAGCGACCGCTTCATCTTAAGTTTCATCTTGTCAAATCATCCGCGTCCAGTTGATGACGCCGATGTCGCGAACCCGACAAACTATCTTGGCTGTTCCAGCGTGCAGTGAATGTCTGCTAATTCTGGGCGACACGCTCGCACACTAGGTCGGTCTGCTCGGTCCGTTCAGCACGCATGAAAATGATGCGATTCGATGGTGTGAGAGCCTCCTCCCGATTGGACATGACGAAAACGGTGGTTTTGGCGAACTCCCTGTACCGGGTCTTGATCTCGTCCTGCATCTGCTCGCGAGGATTACGATCGAGGGCGTCGAGCGGCGTATCGAACAGGAGAATCGACGACTCGGTGATCAGCGCGCGGGCAAGCGCCCACGCGCTGCTGCTGCCCCGCCCAGTTGCGATGGCAGGCGGTCGCGGAAGTCCTTGAGGTGCACGCGCTCGAGCACACGGTTGAATCGCATGGCCCACTTGGCGGCTTTCATGCCACGTGTTTCGAGCGGAAATTCCTGGTTTCCGCGCACCGTGAGATGCGGAAAACGCGCATCGTTCTGTAAGACGATGCCCTGGCCGGCAAGAAGGCACTGCGGCCACCGACTTACCAGAAATAAGAATGTCTCTCTTACTGGGTGTCACGAACCCGGCGAGCCGCATTAGTGCTGTGGTCTCGCCCGAACCACTTGGACCGAGAATTGTCAGGAGCTCGCCACGATGAAGCGTCAATGACACCTCTTTGATCGCAGCGACCGCCCATACAGCTTTTGTAAAGTCGCAGAATTCGATTTGCGCGGAACTGGTGCTGTTATCCAATACTTCAGCCCCAGCAAGTGGGATTTACTTCTGCGCGTTCTGCGCGTTGCAGCCGCCCTTTGGAATGATCCGGTAGGGTCAGCTTGGCCTGATGTAGCCGAAATTTTGCGCCTGCTCCACTCGACGCAGGCTAGTCAACACCGCAAGCGCGGTGCTCCCTACCAAAGACCGATATAGGTGCTCCCTACCAAGGACCGATACACAGATGTTTGCGATTGGATGGCAGATCGGGAGGATGATCGTGGTCGAGTAGCTCGGCTCTTGGCTTTGCCCTCACAGCTCCGGGCGGACGGCTTTGGCGAGTAGGCCGGTGGAATCTCACCGCCGGCCTCTCATAGATCCCAACGTGAGACTCGCGCCTCACTGGGCTCCCATCAGGCGAACGAGCCGCGTATGCCGATCTTCCAGCGCGCGAACAACCCGGGACGTTCTCGAGATAGTCGTTCGAGAATGCGGCCGGCCTTGGCTTGCGACCCGTAAAGCGTTTGAACTTCCGCATCATCCAGCCTCGATTGTCTGATTGACGTATCGAAGGATTGGCCCCAGAGCCGCCCTCGCGAATCGTCCGTAATACTCAATCCACGCCCGCAGGAGTGGATTGGGCCGCCGAGCGATGTCAGCCATTGACACATGGATCGTCTTCCCGCCCCAACATCGGACCAAGCTGCATTCGATCAATTCGATCGAGCGCCTCAACGGCGAGATCAAGCGCCGCACCGAGGTGGTCGGCATCTTGCCAATGAGGACGCCATCGTTCGCGTCGTCGGCGCGATCCTACTTGAACAGAACGATGAAAGGGCCGTCCAGCGCGCGCCCGCTACTTGACACTGGAAACTATCGCGCCTTTGAGCGATATCCCGCCGTCAGCTTCCCGGCTATCGCCAGCTGACCAATCCGGCTCTTGCCGGCGAACGCGGTGTACCACCGCCGCTTACATCACGCTCACGGACACGATCTGGGAAGATTGGCATCGGGTGCAGAGTCCCTGTATCCAACGCTGCGTCTCAATGCGCTCCATGACATCGTCAATTCCCAAGCACAGAGGCAAGGAGGAACCGGCCGTGCCGTCGGAATAGAGCTCTGTACTTGTCTTTAATACTCTTCGCATCTCTACGATCGACGCCCCCATGTCGGGCCCTGGCATCGGCCGGAAACACGACGCTCTTGGGCTACACCGTTGTATCGACCATGACGTGTATCGACCGTGAGGCCAGTTGACGTCGTCCAGCTTGATGCCTTGGATCTTGGCCGCAGTCGAAAGACTCTCCTGATTGAGCCCTGCAGCAGTTCAGCGTCACTGCGCGTAGACATAGCATTCATCCAGGTGGATTTCTGGGCTGATGCATCATTATCGTAACGAGCTATTCATAGTTCTTGAACTGGTCATCCCTCCAGTGCAGTGCTTCCTTCACGCCTTTTTCCTGGCGAATCCGCTCGAACTCCCTGTATTCTGGGGGATTGATCGCTTGGAGCAGCGCACAGGCCTCGATGCCGTAGGTTGTCGCCGCGCGGAAACCCATAATGTTGTAGGTTTGATTGATCGCCCTCTTGTTCCACTCCAGGCATGCCATGGCGATTAGCGACATGCGTTTGGCTACCTTCATGGTCTCGGCTTGAAGCCGATCCTTTGGAAATACCCGGTTGACGAGTCCCATTTCCTTCGCCTCATTGGCCCCGATCGTGTCGCCGGTATAGATTAGTTCGCGGCAGCGCGCGCCGATGATCCAGGGCATAGCGAGCGTCGGCACGCCGCCCGAGAATCTGCTCTCGACTACGCCGAACTTGGAATCCTCAGAGCAGTACCGGATATCGCACATTTGGGCGAACTCGAGCGCTCCGGCGAGGCAATAGCCTTCGATCTGCGCGATGACAGGCTTGGAGCAGGCCCAGACCGTGTAGGCGAAGTCGAAATGATCGGCGAACCGATTGCGCCAATCCACAATCGACTGTTGGGGGATGTCAGCGGCTCCAAGGTCATAGCCCGTGGAGAACGCCTTTCCGCCAGCCCCGGTTACGACGATGACTCGGATACCCTGGTCGTCACCCGCCCTGGCTATTGCGGTTCTGAACTCCTTCTTCATTGTCGAGTTGATCGCGTTGTAGCGTCCCGGATTGTTGAAGGTGATGGTCGCGACCCGCTCGTCGGTCTCATATTTCAGGAACTGAAAGTTCATGATGGCTGTCTCCTTTGCGTCATCGAAACTCAGACGTCTGATTGATCGTCACGATGGGCTCCAGGAGCACGTGCACGCCGACCGGACGGCGTACGAGCACAATCAGGGGACCGATCTCGATCGCGGCAACACTCTCTTTCGTGGTTTCTCTGAAAACCCGACAGGGCCGAGATGACGGCGGCCGGGCCGTCAACGAAGGCCCGTTAGACGCACGCCGCGCCGGCGCCCGCGCAACGGCTTCCTGCGCACTCGTCGCGACGTGGCAAGGGACCATCTGTCGCGGCGGATCTCCTCGAGCACTGTGCAGGCGATCCGCTCGCGATCGGAGCACTTGGCGGACAGCAATCCTTGCGCTTCGGCCCGGACGTGCACCTTTCGATATCTCAAATGTTCGAAATGCGCGCTCAGCTCTAGCTGCTTGAGATTGCGCTCGGGTTGTCCAGGGTGAATCCGGAGTCTTCGAGCACCCTCCGAGGTCGATCGCAGTGCCGACAAGATCCTTGTGGCTCTTGTTGTCGACGAATAACTGACGCTGCCTCGTTCGATCTCGGTCTGGTCACGCTTCGCACGTTCGGTGAGGCTGGCACAAATTTGAATGCGGCGCACTCGCCCGTTTCGACAGTGATCCGCAGTCTGGTCGTCGGCTCCCGAGGAGATTGCGCTATTCAACGACTTCACCGCGCGGTCGGTCAGGTTGATCATCGTTTGCCTCACTGCTCGGGTCTATTCGAGACGAACACAGCAAGCCCCATGCCAGCCATCATGCAGCCGAAAACGCTGCGCTTTTGCATGCAAGGCCGGTTGGCTTTACGGCGCATGTCGGATTTCGGACATGAGGACTGGCGTCGCCCGGAACAATCGCGCCGACTCTACAGCCGCCAATGCTTCATACTTGTCTGCAATTCGCGCCGAACGACCGTCGCTTTGACGTTCAACAGAGACGCAATCGATCGGCAAACAAAAAGCGCAACATATCCGACCGTCTGGGATGTGCCCGTTAGGTCTCACGGCTTTGTCATTTTGCCCAACCTGCGCCGACGAGGTTTCCACCGGTCGACGGCCGCGTGGGGCTAGCGCCGACCGCGGCAGTGGGGATCGCGGCGGCATGATGCTCCAATGGCTTGCGCCCGAGCGCACCTATGCGACGAGGACCGTCGCGGCCACAAATCGAAAAATCCGCGCCGAGTCCTCACTAAGCTTAGAACGCGGCATCTTCGGTGTAACCAAACGCGAGCTCAGGCGCCGCGAAGCCGTCGAGCCGGTGCTCGGTCACGTGTAGACCGATGGACATCTCGGCCGCTGATATCTCAAGTGCAGGAAGGCGATGCGCGTCGCTCTCTCCGCCCAATGTGCACATGACCAGCTTGGCAGCAGTCGGGAAGGTAATGGCCTTGGCCGAACTCATTGAACGGAAGTCAATTTTTCACGCGAGCGTGAGTTTGATATTGCTGGCTTTCGAGAGTTGAGGAGCACCGACGTCCAAATCATGGCCGAGTGTATACGTCATTTGATGCCCGTGCTCCGCAAAGAAGTAGGATTCGTAGTGATTGTCGTCGGTTATGGCGGGGCACCGAGAGCGGCATTCTCGAAGCGACCGAATCACCGGACGCGGTTGTGCCGACGTGCCTAGCTTAGCGCCGTTCGCGCACCGAGCCTTCCTGGGCTACGGACGCCACTAGCGTGCCGTCAGGCTTGAAGATCAGGCCGCGCGCGAGGCCTCTTCCGCCTTGCGCGCTTGGCGATTCCTTGGCATAGAGTAGCCAGTCGTCGGCGCGGAACGGGCGGTGAAACCACATTGCGTGATCGAGACTTACCGACGTCATCCGACCGTCTAACAGCGTGCGGCCGTAGCGCGCCATCACTGTATCGAGCAGAGAGGAATCCGAGGCATAGGCCAGCGCGCACATATGCAGCGCCGAATCATCAGGCAGCTTCGCGGCGGTCTTAATCCAAATGTGAATCCGGCCATCGTCGATTTTCTGGCCGATATAGCGGTCGATTTCGACTGGGCGCATTTCAACTAGACGATCAGGTTCATAATATTGGCGAATCATTTCCGGCAACTCGGGAAACATCGGTTGCTTGGACACTTCCTCCAGCGTAAACTTTTCTGGGGGCGGCACGTTGGGTATCTCGTTTTGGTGGTCGAAAGCGCCCTGCTCCTCGGCTTGGAAGGACACCATTATGGAGAAGATCGCGTTGCCGTGCTGGATCGCTGTGACGCGCCGGGTTGAGTAGCTCTTGCCGTCGCATAGCCGTTCGACCTGATACAGGATCGGCACCTGCGGCTCGCCGGGTCGCATGAAATAGCAATGCAGCGAATGCGAGAGCCGGCCTTCCACCGTGCGGCAGGCGGCGATCATCGCTTGCCCGATTACCTGACCGCCGAACACACGTTGCGAGCCGATGTTCGGACTCTTACCGCGAAACAGGTTCATTTCGATCGGCTCGAGATCGAGGATGGCAAGGAGGTCAATCTGTTTTTTGGACATTTGGCGTGTCTTCAGTTTCTTCGGGTCAATTCGGACTATGCCACACCATAAACCGACATGTTGATATCCCGGGGGGTGGCTCTTTCTCGCCGTCCTGGAATCACGGTACAGGTCCGTCCCGCTCTTGTTTTGTCTGTTTCTCGCCCATAGAAACGCAGCCAAGCTTCGGTTGGCGGAATTGGACTCAGCAGGGCGCTCCGTCTACGGCATTCCTTTGGATAAAATCGAGACGCTTCATTTGGACTCCTGGGCCGGGACCGCGAGACCGCGATTAGGTCCACCATCGCCCTGAGCAATCGGCGTGCCGCAAAAAGCCGCGGCGCGGGCCGCAGTTGAAAAGGCGAAAATCCATGCGCTTCATGTCGCGCCGACGAATGCTGACATTTTAGTGCCGCGCTCCGGACGTTGACGTTTTAAACTCGACACGAGCGGTCGCCTCGCATAGCGAACGTTTGGCACCGAGGTCCTAGGTCGTTCAGCGGAAGCTATTTATTGGAATAGAAGTTTCGTATGAACTTCGGTTTAGAACAAGGCTTCCGCGCGGCCCCGCCAGTAGCAGCACGATGACGATCACCACCATATTCGCGCCGAGATCAAGATTCTGATTGCGGCGGGCTGGCGCCAATTCCAAGAAGAAGATCCAGCAGGCATGATGGCAATCCAACAGAGGCCGGAAGAACATCCGTCAAGCAGGTGGCCAGATCTGATCTTTCCCTGCGAGAGGAGGCAATCTCCCGGTGGTTGCTCTCAGAATAGATCGTGGAGTGCTCAGGTCTTCGCACTAATGAAGATTCATGATTTTTTTGACCGTTCCGTATAGCGGCTAAAGCAAAAAGGTGTTTTGCCGCTTTTTTTGGGGGTGATGCGCCCCCAAAAGCCTCAGCCCAGCAGCGTCTGGCCATTCTTGGCGACGATAACCTGGCGCTCTCGAACATGAGCTTCGAAAGAAATCGACTCGGCGTCTTTCCAGAGATTAACCGTAATGGTCTCACCCGGGAACACCGGGGCGGAAAAGCGGGCCCGATGACGATGAAAGGCAGAGGGATCGTAGTCGGCGTATGTCTGCAAAACGGCCCTGCAGGTCAATCCATACGTGCACATGCCGTGGAGAATGGGTTTGGGAAAACCAGCCTGGCGCGCCAAGTCCGGATCGCTGTGCAAGGGGTTTCGGTCGCCCAATAGACGATAGAGCAGTGCTTGGTCGGGCCGGATCGGAAATTCGATTGACCTATCCGGCGCTCTGCGGGGTACTTGATGTGGCTGGGGCATCCCCTCTGATGGTCCGCCAAAGCCGCCGTCGGCTCTGGCAAAGGTGGACGAAACCATGGTGACGATCTTATCACCAGCACCATCTCGGACCACAATTTCGTTCTGAATGATCGCGCCTTTCTCCTTACCTTTGTCGTACACGCCGCACACGCGTGCATCCGCCGTAACGCTGGCAGCGACGGGTATCGGCTTGTGGAATGTAATGTCGCGTTCTCCATCAACGACCATGACAGGGTTGAGGTCGATGACTCCCGGGCGTGCCCCCCAGACGCAGACGGAAGCAAATGTCGGAGCCACCTTCAGTGCCTTGGGCATTGCATATGCCTCGTTGACAAACTGCAGCTCCTTGTCGTTTAGAGGATCGGAGCCCATGCCGATGCCGAGCGCATAAAGCATCACCTCACGATCGCTCCACGAATAGGGAGCGGCTTTGACCTTGAGATTGAGTACCGCAGGATAGTCGATCGGCATCAGTCCCTTCCCGTTTGCCCTTGGGTCAGCACCAAGATGTCATCGGACAAGTCCCTGCCATCGCAAAGCGCTCGACAGCCGGAAAGCGGGAGTTGTCGTTCGTCGGATCGAACAGTAGTCCATCGCTCCAGCTGTGCACACCTCTGATTTTTGGTCGATCGCGAACGAACTCGCACATAACCGGCAAGCCGGTCCGCATCGTGCATTGTGTGAAGCAACAGATCCGCAGGAAGCACGCGCAAGTTGGTGTCGTCCGGTCTCACGGAGATCCTCTTCGCGACCGAGGAAACTGTCCTTGCCCAATCCTCGGCCTTCATCGCCGGCGCACGTTTGGCGAAGATCGGCTTGGTCACCGCTCGTTCGCCCGCGCTACGCGTTCGTTTTCGATCAATCTGCTTCGTACCGGCGGCTTTCGCTTCATCGCCGGTGCGCCAGATGCATTGGAGCACTTTCGGCAAACGCTATCGAACCTATTCGGAGGGCCGCTAAAGGCGATGTGGCCGTCACCATCAACCATGAGAGAGGCCGGAATCCCAGAAACAAACAAAACTTTCGTTTCAACTCCACGCTGGAAAGATTTTCCACTCGCTCTAGATATCATTTCGGCTTTTCGCGGCCCAATTTTCCTTTCCC
Source organism: Bradyrhizobium sp. UFLA05-108 (assembly GCF_059803455.1). Classification (NCBI taxonomy): domain Bacteria; kingdom Pseudomonadati; phylum Pseudomonadota; class Alphaproteobacteria; order Hyphomicrobiales; family Nitrobacteraceae; genus Bradyrhizobium; species Bradyrhizobium sp. UFLA05-108. Next base: position 14,068 of record NZ_JBANAZ010000034.1, read on the forward strand.
TTAATCGAAAGATCTGAGGATGGATAGTCGACTACCGATGAAGACAAATCGAGACGAATACGGTATCCCCCCTAGCATTACAGTTGCTTTTGTTGCGGGCTTCTGAATCCATGGGCAACCATGATTCGAATGTCGTGGGCGCGGGCCGCGTCGGTTGAGGAGACGCTTGCGTTGTGGGCGGCGTCGCTTCGTGAGATCAAGCAACGGATACGTCCGTTGTTCACGCAAGAGCGTGTTGCGACGAATGCAGGCCTATTCCTGGAAGGTCTGCTCGGAGATGAGCAGCGCAAGACCGGTTGGATGCGCGCAGAGGCGGCTGGCGATCCCGGCCCATGGCGGCAGCAGGCGATTCTGGGTCGTGGAGACTGGGACGCTGATGCCCTGCGCGATATCGTGCGCGACTATGTCATCGAGCATTTGGCGGATGACGATGCGGTGCTGGTGATCGACGAGACTGGTTTTCTCAAACAGGGCAAATCGTCATGCGGAGTGGCGCGGCAATACACTGGTTCGGCAGGGAAGATCACGAACTGCCAGATCGGCGTCTTCGCTACCTACGTTTCGCGTCATGGCCATGCGTTCATCGATCGCGCGTTGTATCTTCCGAAGGAATGGACCGACGATCCAGATCGACTGGAAGCCACTTATGTACCTGCCGACGTCAGCTTTGCGACCAAACCAAAGCTTGCGACGAGAATGATCGCACGCGCAATAGCCGCGTCTGTACCATTCAAGTGGGTTGCCGGTGATGCCGTCTACGGTGTTGGCAACATCGAACAGCAACTACGTCGGGCAGGCAAAGGCTACGTGCTTGGGGTCAGCAGCGCTCATGTGTTTCGATCCTGGGGCAAGCGACCGCCGGTCGCCGGTACGGCTGCAGACCTCGCCCGGACGCGGCACTCATCCGACTGGAAGCGCCTGTCGGCGGGAGCCGGAACCAAAGGACCGCGGCTGCACGATTGGTGCTATCTCGAATTGGCCGATCTCGAGGCCGAGCAGTTCAACAGTGCAAATGACGGTTTGTGGACACGCGGTCTACTGATCCGTCGTCGCATCGCCGATGACGACCTCGCCTTCTTCTCCACCTGGTGCCCAACGGGAACAGCCATTGAAACGCTGGTCGCGGTCGAAGGCCATCGATGGGCGATCGAGGACAGCTTTGAAACCGCGAAAAACGAGTTCGGGCTAGATCACAACGAGAGCAGATCCTGGCATGGCTGGCACCGTCATGTGTCCTTGGTGATGCTCGCCTTCGCCATGATGGCCGCGATCCGACATCGCGCTAATCCGCCACCGCCCAAAAAAACGAAACGGCGCCCCCCGGCAAAAGCCAAAGCACAACTACCCCACCACTGATCCGTTGGTCAATCCAGGAAATCCGCCGCATTGCTATCAGACTTGCTCGAAAGCGGATCCAACCCGCACACATCATCGCATGGTCTTTCTGGCGCAGAGCTCACCAGGCTGCCGCTCAACGCGCCCACTTCAAATCAAAAAAGCAACTGTAATGCTAGATTGAGAACCGTGTCCACTCCCAGATCCCCCAATTCGCGAAAGAAGCTGTCGATGATGCAAGTCTTGAGCATGACCTTGATGATGAATAACACGAGCCGCTGACCTTCGGTTCGATGTATTTTCCGCGTTCACTGAACAATTGGTCGGCCAACGGATCGCGAAAAAGCGCATCTTCGCGCTTCCTTTCGTTGGCACGATGAACCGCGACCCACAATGCCCTGTCCGACCCATCTTGACGACTCCGTCCATCATGCCCAGTTTTTGAGTTAAAGCAGCCGGACGGGAATATCAGGAACTTGCACCCAATAGGAGGCGAGCCACGCGCCGGCACGCGAACTATTTCCCACACGGTGTGATCCCGGCGCGCTGCGGCCATTCGAATTACGATCTCGTCAACTGGTCGTGAATAAAATCCATCGCCCAAGTCTCGTTCGACGTCGTCGTGGATCTGCGATCATTCCGTAAACTTGGGCTTGACCCGCGCTTCGGCGTCTTGTTGCGCAATCTTGAGGGCCAGTTCGCGGTAGGTGCGGAGCGTCCTGTTCTGGCCATGGTGCCAACAGGCCAAGCAGGACGTAAACACGACGACCGCCGTAGCGGACACGGACATGCCAGATCTCCCTGATCCGTTGTTCCAGCGTATGTTCCAGCGTAGCCTGACCGGAGCGACGCGACTTGTAATAGCAAGTCGATCTATCGAACTCGAAAGCCGCGCAGGTCCGGCGGATCACACTTCCACTCACGGGAAACCTCGTCGACGAGCTTGCGCTTCCGGCCAAGCTTGCATCCCATCTGATCTTCGTCGCAGACCGTTACCATCAAATCGCCGAGCCGGGATTCACCGTGAGCAATCGAACCATTGAGTATTTTTAGGTAGCACTCCGGCACTGCATCGAAGACTCGTCGATACCAGTGCAGTGCGTTCTCCACACCTCTAATTGTTAGTAGGGTATCGAGGCGGCGAAGCCCGCGGGTTTGTCTACCCGGGACAGAACTTCTCGGATAAACTTCGTCCCCGAGGTGCAAACTAGGCCATCAGCTTCGACTGGCGCTGGAGGGTGCTTGGCAGAGATCCGTGTTCTCCCTTCACGAACCGCCTATTCGACCCCAGGTGAACTTGGCGCGCGAATAGTGGGCGGCGAAGGTCCTTACCTCGTGGGCGCCGATGGGGCGCGCTATCTAGATGCGTCCTGCGGATCGGGATCTCTCATCTTCGGTCATGGCGACGAAAAGATCATCGAAGCGCTTCACGCCCAGAGTCGCAAGTTGACCCTTTTCCCTTCACGTCATTTTAGCTCCGAAATTGTCGAGCGTTACGCTCGTCAACTGCTGGAATTCGGTCCGCCGAGCATGTCGCGGGCGATTACTTTCAGCAGCGGCTCCGACGCAGTCGAGGCGGCGATCAAATTGGCGCTTCAACATCATTTCGCCGCCGAGCGGCCGCAACGGCGCAAGATCCTGGGACGCGCCGGCTCCTATCATGGAAATACAATCGCTGGGCTCGGCGCGGGAGGGTTCGTCGCACGTCGGAAGCCTTATGAAGGCGTTCTTGCGCCGTGCGCCAAGGCGTCCCACGCGCATTGCGCCGGCTGCGAGTTCGGACTTCGGGCGCAGACTTGCGCGCTAGAGTGTGCGCAATCGATCGAGGATGCGATCCTTGAGGAAGGTCCGGAGAATGTCGCAGCGGTGATCGTTGAGCCGATTGTCGGTGCCGCGCTGAGTGCCGCCCCTCCAGACCCACGGTATCTGCCGCGGGTTTGGGAGATCTGCCGGCGCTACGACATACTGCTCATTGCCGACGAAGTCATGACTTGTTTCGCCCGTACCGGACGGCCATTCGCATGCATGCATTGGAACGTTAAGCCTGACATCGTTGTCTGCGGAAAGGCGATCAGCGCTGGTTATTACCCCTTGTCGGCGCTTCTAGTGAGCGAGCGGGTGGCTCACGGGCCGTTGGCACGCGACAAGTATTTTCAGAACGGTCAGACGTTTGCTTGCAGTCCGGCTGGCGCCGCTGTGGGATTGGCAGTCTTGGACCGGTTGGTGGATGGAAGCGTCGCTGCAAACGCGACGCGCATGGGCGAACTACTGCGAGCCTCACTCCGCAAGGAGTTGCCGGGCGAGCTGATTAACAGAGTCCGCGGCATGGGATTGATGGTTGGTTTCGACATCAATACTTCCGCATTCAAGAATCCGCAAGCCCTTTCGCCCGGTCGCTCCAGCGATCGATTTCAGCGCGCCGCACTCAAACGTGGGCTGGTCATCTACGCCAGTAATGGTGGCGCCGGAAGTGAAGCAGGCGATCATGCGATGCTACTATTGCCTTTGACAATTTCCGAGCGCGAAGTGCAGGAAGTGACAGCATCACTTGTGGCCGCGGCAAACGACTTTCTTGAAACCGAAAACAAGTAGTGGCGAATTGGCCAATCTCCTCGCACGTAGGAGCCTACGAGCCTGCGGGGGGACGAGGGCAACAAACTCTGTAAAACCTACCGACTAAAGGATCAAACTCGCATTCTTCAGGTTGGCTACGCAAACTGTTTGAGATGAAAGTTAGTACCGTCCCTGCCGAACTACGTGAATTCCTATGTCCTATTATCCGCTGGGATCGCGTGCTTATTCCGCATGACGCTTCCTCAACGCGCGATGCTGGACAAAGAAATTTATGCTGCGCTTGTGCGTGACTGCCGCCTTATCGCGTCACGTGGAATCTATGCCATCATCCGCGAACCAGCCGATGCGCTCGCCTAAAGGCGCTTCGGGCGCTTAGCCAAGCCCTGTTTCGAACCGAGTATTCGTTATTTGCACTACAGCCGCCGCAAATAAGGCTAGGCCTGACGCTCAAGCAGAATTTCACCAGCGGGAAGGACAGGCTCGGCCGCATAAGCAGGCAATTCCGATCTCAGGCACTATCATCGGGCACGCAATGTCGTTCGGTACCAATGGCCCGCTCCAGCCTCTGAGGTGGCTCGAGAAGCTCTGCTTGAATGACGTCGCCCCCATGGTCGTCGCTATCGCCGTTGCCGGCAAGATGGCCTGATCATCTGGGCAATGATGACGATTGAGGAATTTATCGGCCTAAGGTCGCGGCTTGAGCTACTGCCTATCCTGGGCACCCCAAGGTAAGAGGACATGACAGCGTGATGGGAAACCGGCGGTGCAGGGGATCGAGAAAGCGAAGAGCTTTGAGCGCAATACGCGCGACCCGTTGAAGCGGCCTCGATCGGACCTTCATCGGAGCCAGCGGCCATGACATAGGTCGCACTAACATGCCGTATACATGAACACTCCCAATCGTTATTCAAAGTGCTGCTAAACCCCTTGCATCCGAGGGGCCGTCTATACATGAAACTCTCGACGAAGGCATTCCGCAGGCGTTGCCGGCGCTATGTAGTGCCATACGAGGCGGTTCTGATCAGGCCATGTTAGAATGGCGTTTCTGGCCAGCTCGCCCCCATTGTCGCTGACACCATCTTCGGCCCGCGACGCTCGGTCACAAGCTGGCCTTGGTCGATTCATATTCGGCACTTTTGTAGGACCAGGCATGGATGACCGGATGGTGGTTGACGTCGATGCCGGCTCCTTCAACTCGCGTTTGAGGCCGCTCGAACGTGGCGCAACAGCGAGTGGGCAAAGCTGGAGAAGCCCTCGATTAGGTTGAGCACGAACCGAGCTTGGGTGTGAAGGTGAGTTCGAAGCTCCGACGGGGCGAGCGTTGAGTCACGCTGTGGTTTCTGTCGAGATGTGCGTGGTTGTTGAGAATAGCTTGATTGCGGTCCTCTCGGATAAGCGGCATCAAGCTACATAAGGAATTCGACGAACTCTCGGTTGCGATGGTGGTCTCTCACGAGAGCCTTGCCTGTCAGCAGATCGATCTCGGCCAACAGACTGAGCGTGCCATGATGTTTGTACACTGCCCCGCGCAAACGCGGCGCGAGCGCGAGGAGCAGGCGACAAATCCGGCGCAGTGGTTGCAATAGCCTAGATACCCAGGCTACCGAGCCAGCCAGATCCGCTCGCAGCAGCAGCGCCAGCGTGGCTGGAAGCTTTATTCCTTTCATGGCCCGGAGGTGGAGTGCATCGGCAAGGGCAAAGCCGCCGCGCACTAACGAGTTCGGCGTGAAGGTTTCAATCGTCACCAACAATCGCCGGGCCCCGGTGGCCTGTTCGTCCTGCACGCTAGCGCAATGCCTGACAACACCTACGAGGGTCACACCGTGCGAGGCGTCATCGATCGCATCGAGACACTCACCGGCTGTCCGATCGAGCGGGCTTATGCTGACAAGGGAGGACACCGCGATCACGACGCGCAGAGTCCCCGTCGCGTCTTCATCTTCGGCCAGAAGCGCGGCGTCTTCGGTGTCATCAAGCGCGAGCTGCGCCGCCGCTCCGCCATCGAGCCCATCAAGGACACATGAGGGCCGAAGGTCACCTCAGCCGCTGCTACCTCAAAGGCCGCGCCGGCGACGCCAACGTCATCCTCTAGGCCGTTGGTCACAATTTCCGCCACATCCTCGCCAGGCTCAGACAATTCTTGGGCCTGTTTCCGGGACCGCTATGGCGAACGCTCGCCTGTCCGGCCCAGCTATCCTGCTTGTTAACGGGCGACTAGGTGATGCTCCGTTGCCGAGCTCCTCGATAATGAGAGCGCCATAGGCAATGTGAGATGTTCGTGTTTCCGCCGACGCAGCGCGGAAAGGTCTCTTGGCGCTCTTCGAGCAGGGCTCGCTCACGTCTTTGTGGCACGCCAATTGCTGGGACACGGTGAAAGGTTCGTTTGACCATAGCAGTCCCAGTCCCCGGAGAGGTGTTCACATGAAGGATGAATGCCATCGATGCTACAGGCGCGGTCCCTCAGCCTCACACAATTTCGACGAAGTTCATCGAGGGAACTCCCGTCCTTACCGAGGTACGTATTCGGGCCGCCGTCGTTCGACGTTCTATATTCAGCCCTGTCTGGCTGAAGACGTCTGTGTCCGAAATCCGACTATTGAGGCGCAGGTATTTCGCCGGCGCGGCGCGCACACGGCTTTTCTCTATCTCGCTCGCATCTCCTCTGTTGGCGCGCGGATTGCTTCAGACCCGGTGACGACTCTTATGACCACAGGCGTCTCGCAGTCTCCGGCCGAGGGGGTCATATGAGACATGTTCGAACGATCCAAGTCGATACGATCGAGGCCGCAGTGTTGAGTGCGGTCCCGTCAGTTGAAGCTTTATCGCGTTCGGCGCGGGTGCCGTGCTCATTGCCCAACAGCCGCTTTGGTTCCTGGTCGCGTCTGCAGGCTGGCAGCGAGGCCTGTCACATTCAGATGGGGCGGCTTAGACTCGGTAGCGGGCTGGACGAGGCAACGGTGCACTCGCGCGGGACAGCGTTGATAGAGCGCCATCAGGTGGTACGCACCGCCTTCGGGGTGAAGGACGGTGAGCCGAGCCAAATTGGAGCCCCTCGCTTCCGGGATCTGCTGTTGGTGCAGACCGGCTGCATGTTGCCACCAAGATCTCGATTTTCGCATGTTGAAGGGAGCATATCCGCCTGGTCGGCCCGATCGGCGGGGCAGGATGCAGACGAGTTGTTCCCGTCGATCAACCAAATCCGAACGAATGAAGTTGATAGTGGCAAACATCCAGGGAGTAGCTCATGCGGGTAGCGGTGGTGTGGAAGGAGATGGACGTGATGAATCTGTCCGGACAGCCCGATCCGGGGTACTACCGCGAGACGGTCGAAAGCGTGGTGGCGGCACTGCAAGAGAGCGGCCACGAGACGCTGCTCTGCGATGGCGATAAAGGACTGCTCGCTACTCTCGAGCGGTTCATGCCACCCGATGCGCAAGCCCGCCCCTCCGGGATCGTCTTCAACATGGCGTACGGAAATTGCCTCCACATTGCGGCCATGCTCGAGATGGCCGGCGTTCCGCACACCGGACCCAGTCCGTTCGGGGTTGGACTGGCGTCCGACAAGGTAGTTACCAAGAAGCTGATCCGCGATGGCGGCGTGCTGACGTCGAAGTTTCGCGTGATGCGTCGCGGCACCGAGAGCAATGGCGACCTGCGATTCCCATTGGTAGTGAAGCCACGTCACGAGTCCAACAGCTTGGGATTGCAACTCGTACATGAGCCCGCCCAATTGAGTCGAGCCGTAGAAGTGATCGTCACGCAGTATGCACAGGATGCGCTCGTCGAAGAATACATCGAAGGACGAGAAATCTGCGTCGCCTTGCTGGGAAACGACGAGCTCGAGGCATTGCCTCCGGTGGAGCACGATTTCGGTGACCGCGAAACTCGTCTTATCACGTGGGAAGACAAATGCCATATGACGGCCCTGGAGCCGCAAAAGATTTGCCCTGCGCAAATCGGCAGTGAGCTTGCGACGATGCTGCGGGATAGTTCGATTGCCACCTTCCGCGCATGCCTTTGTCGGGACTACGCCCGTGTCGACTTCCGGATCGACCGCTCGGGCCAGCCTTTTGTCCTCGAGATCAACTTCAGCCCGTCACTCAATCGTACACACTCTTACTTCCGGGCTGCGATGACCCAGGGATACAGCTTCTCGAACTTGGTCAATCGCATCCTCGACCTCGCCCACATGCGGTATTTCGGAATCGGCATCACCAAGGCCGAACACGACTCGAATCGCGACCGGATTCTTCGGCCGTAGCCTGCCATTGGATGCACCGAGGATCACCCAAGCTTTGACGACGCCAATCTTCGATGAAAGGAGGAGCCGATCATCCCAGTCGTCACTCCTTGCGGCCACTCGCGCGTCCCGCACCATCGCGAGGAAATCAGGTGCCATTGCGCAGCTATTCTCGGCGCAACTATCGTCAACTCCAGCGGCGTCACACATTGCTTGATCGCCTCAAGTACCTGTCCGCGTGATGCAGACGCCCTCAAGGTGGACAAACCGACTGGCGTCGTGCTCCGTCGCGGCGAAGAGTAACCGTGACTTCCTCGGCAAGGACACGCTGGCGGAATCTGGCTGTCAATTGAGCGTCCGTCGTGAGATCCCGAGAATGTTGCCGATTTCCCAAGCAGATTTCGGTGAGAAGGCTTTCGAGACACGCGGGAAGCGACTAGCTATATCGCCGATTTTATCTTTATTGTGAGTGCAAGCGAAGATGCGCATATTCCTGACGCTTCTCGGCTCGATCACGCGAAGTGTATCGCAATGAAATCGCCCATCGCGGGTGTCATTGAGGACAGCTATGAGCTGATGCCGCGGCAGATGAAGGTCGTCGCACGTTGGCTGCTCGATCATCCCACGGAGGTCGCATTGCTGTCCATGAGGGAGCAAGCGCGCCGAGCCGGCGTACCTCCGGCGACGCTAACGCGGCTTGCACAGCGCCTCGGCTTCGATGGTTTTGATAGATTGAAGGAAAAATTCGCGGACACCATTAGAGAACGGCCAGAAAGCTTCGCTGGGCGAGTAGAGGAATTGCTAACACGACGCGAGGCCAAGGGCGATGCAGCCCTCATCGGTGATACGATCGATGCCTTGCATGGCCATTTGAGTGACCTCACCAGTCCATCCGCGATTGCGGCGCTGGCAGCCGCCGCCGATGCGATGGTGAAGGCGCGAAACATTTTTTGTCTCGGCCTTCGCTCAAGTTTTCCTGCAGCTTATCTGGTGCATTATGTCGGCTCAATGCTCGGCTCGCCCATGGTTCTGATCGAGGGAGTGGGCGGAACGCCCAATGATGCGCTTCGGTCTGTCGGTCCAGGAGATGTTTTTCTGGCGGCTACAGTTAGCCCGTACACGCGCTATACCGTGCAGGCTGCAGAGTTCGCGGTTTCGCGCGGTGCAAAACTAGTCGCGTTGACGGACAGCGAGCTATCACCGATCGGCAAGCTTGCCGCAGTCGTAATTCGCATCGGGACCGAAACGCCTTCTTTTTTTCACACCATGACCCCCTCGTTCGCTGCGGCCGAGTGTCTCGTGGAACTCATCGCGGCAAAGCGCGGCAGTCGCGCGATTGAAGCATTGGAGGCCAATGAAGCACATCTCGCAGCATTCGATACACATGTCCTGCCGAGGCCCCCCAGGCGAGAGCTGTGATCGACGGGAACAGAGCCGTTGATGCAGAATACTCATTTCGCCGGTACGAGATGGTAACGTTTAAGGCGCCTATAGGTAGGGTCATGGGCGGGCAGTGCAGCCTGGTGAGCGATGTCGGCTCCCGAACGACCACCAGATCGTCAATAGCCGCTGAAACTGGTCCCGATGCAATTTCGATGAGATCGGCGATCGTGCCGCGTCGATCAGCATTGTCTGCAGAACATCAATCTTGCCACGGGCGCACATTTGTATCGTTTTGCCAACTTCAGGTTGGTGATTGCCCTTCCGTCTGAGTTTTCGACTACAGCTCGGCGATCGCACCGACTGCAGCTCTGTCCCAAGCCATGCAGTTGGCGAACGAGACAGTGAGGCTGGCGCTGGCTTCGGCGAGCTAAGCCAGTGTTCGAAGTCGGCGCGATCTGCTTGCGGATCTTTGAATGGAAGCGGTCGGTCAGGCCGTGCATTTTCGGCAACGCGGGCATGCCGGCTTGCTATGCGGCAAGCTGTCGAAATCGGCTTTACCTCCACACTTGCCAGATCTTTCCTGGTCGCGCGGATCGGCTGCGATGTACGGGGAACTCCCACGAACTCGTCGATGCCGAGATCGGTTCGCTGCCGTAGCGTGGCGGCGCGCTCCGGTCGTCGAAACATGCCGCCGATGTCCGGTAGCTCACTGGATTCAGGAACAGCTCGCCGGCTGGCACCGCGTGCTGACGTTCAGACAGGCCGTGCGTCTATCGGCGCTGCAATGGCGTTGCCGGACATGATGCAGATAAGCGATCAGCCTTCCTGGTTGAGCACGCCACTCGTGCTCGCGCGCTCCGGGGTTGCAGAAGCAGATGGACCAGCCGGTGCCGGTGGCGAGCGAAAGAGACCACAATCGCCTCATACTGCTGCCACATAGAAGGCCGGGCCCTCCCGCTCCAGGCTCTGGGTCCGTTGCCTGCATTGCGCACATTTCGATCTCATCCTTCGGGCAAATCGTCCAACCAACAGGCGCCCTCGACGTACGGCCGGGAAAAGATCTTTCCAATCTTTTCAGGAGTCTTGTTTTGATGATAGCGCATATACACCCGTCCATCGGCTCCGAGATCGAGGATCTCTATCTTTCCTGTGTAATGGGACATAATGTATTTGAATGTTTTTTGTATGCCGCTGAGGCGTTGGTTGATACCGCGTGCAATCTCTAGACCGCGGTGCAGTGGAACCTGAAAATGAGATGCCCCTTTCACTGGCCTGGCCTGAAAAAGATAATAAGGACGCACTCCGATTTGGTGGCATTTGGCGAAGGTCGGAGCCAAGATCTCGGGATCATCGTTGACATTCACTAGGAGCACGGACTGGTTAAGGAATTGAACGCCCTGTGCGCACAAGGAGCGAATGTTACGCTCCGCATCGAGCGAGATTTCACCGACGTGATCGAAGTGTGTGACGATCGCCGCGGTTTTGCCCGCTTCACGGATTCGCCCGAACAAAGCCGGTAGAGCGGAATCCTCAAATCGCTTGGGCTCATAGGCGACCATTTTTGTGCCGAATCGGATTGAATCCAAATGAGTGATCGGCAGTAAATGATCAAGAATCTCATTGAGCTTGCCGGTGCTGAGAACGAACGGATCGCCTCCAGATAGTAGCACGTTCGTCATTTCAGGATGGCGGCCAATATATTGCGCAATCTGCGTGAAGTCAGGTACGACTTCATCGGAATTCTTGCCGACAAGGCGTTTGCGAAAGCAATAACGGCAATATGAAGCGCAACGGTCCGTTACCAACAGCAACCCGGTCTGGGCGTACTTGTGCTGGAGTCCGGGCACGACCGTGTTGTCGTGCTCGCCACTCGTATCCAAACTACCAGGACTCTCGAACTCCTCGACTGAGGGCTCCACAATGTGTTTAAGCTGCTCGTAGTGGCCACTCCTGGTGATTTGTTCGCGATAGAACCTTGTGACATGATAACGTGTGATGTTCTTGACTTGCAGTTCACCGTCGGTAACGACGCGCGTTCCTTCGATGAATTTCATCGTTCGTCCTCTACAATGCAGCGGATTAGCGGCGCTCGTCATTGCACCTTGTCCTATCGTGATGCTCTGCGTCCCAGGCCGTACGACGATTTACTCACTCGTGGTACAGGATAAACATTCGATCGACACCTACCTACTCTGGTGAAGATTCTCGGCAGCGATCTTAGCGAGAGGTGGGCACTTACCGGGACACGACGTGGCGGCAGAGCGTTCCTGAGCGGTAGCGGCATTAATCGCTGTCGGCTTGCGGATTATGAGGTTGCCTCCTCGAATCGGACGCGGCCGGCCTGCTTGTCCCTCACGATTCCGTTCGAGCCAATCAAGGTCAGTTTTCCATTCACTTCGCCTGATGATCTCGTCAATGTGCGCTATCGGATGAGGAGTAGATAGAACCGCTGACGAGCAGCGCCAAGGCCGAAGGACGCCGATAAGTGTTCGCCGCGAACATCATGCTTACTAAGCACTCTGATTGCTTGGGGCTGCCGGTCTGATGAGCCCGCCCCGTCAAGATTAAGGCCGAGGTGAAGTGTGCGGGTTCTGAAAGAGATTCTCCAAGCCTAGCAGATGGACGCAGTTCGAGGATGACTGGGTTTGACCATGCTATTTGAGGATTGGTCTGGTGGGGAGGCTGGCCGAGCGGCGCCTATCGGCACCGACCGTTGTGGCATTCTAATTTTTAGCGGTGAGCAAGAGGCGAGCGCAACGGTTGAGAAATTAAATTTCGTTGACGCGCGCCTTCATCCTTTTGCGACCATCGCGGTTCGCAGCCTCCCCCGAAACGACCGCTCTCAATAGCGCGAGTAAAGCGGCATTCGATCAATTGAAACACTGCAGTCGTTAGCAACCAGCGCTGAGGATCGAGAACGAGCGGAGCATTCGCACGCTACCTCTTGGAAAGTTCAGACACGCCAAACAGGCTGGGACTGTAGGCATGCGACGAAACGGTTGGCAAGCGGACGTGCCATTGATGTAATAATAATGAACCTCGACGCGGAAAATCAACTGCAACAACGCGGGATTCCAAACAACCACCTGGTGGAAGAGCGTCGAGATAACGATTATGCTCGTGGCTGAACCGACGGCCGAAACGATACCTCACCCATCGTTGGCCTCAGCACGATAATTTTGCGCGATCCTGCGCTAGAAATGCGAAGGATCTGTAGGAAGTATAAGATAGTTGACCTAGCCTTTTGATCTTCACACGAATGAGCTCCCGCTCGTCGGGATGGATGTTTCGACCCCGTATCTGCTCAGGAATAATCCGCATTCTTTCGGTGCCGCCGAGCCTATCGCGCATGACCCTGCATCGCATATTTCAAAGATACAATGATCTCCTGCTGGCCGCGAAATGTGCGAATTCCTTTGCAGAAGCGATGGCGATCACAACGAGCGAGCTTGATCTGCCTTGCTTCGCATATCTCGCGATGCCGCAGCGGGCTGACAAAAAGCCATTGGTAGTCGTCCGTGAAGAGCGGCTAAGCGATTGAGCTGGGATCGCATTATTCGTTGTGGCCTGTTTTGGGAATGCAGGGTTTTGATGCTTCGGGCATCGGAACCCTGCAATTTCGTTTTGAGGATTCCATCGAATCGCCAGTCGTGATTCCGTCCTTGCATCGGAGGTGGCGATGCGACCGAAGAAGCCCAAAGCGACGGAATCGGGCGATCTGTTCCGAGCCAGGCTGGACCAGATCATCAACATGAAGCACGAGCTGGTTCAGCTCGCCGGCAGGGTCGACTGGGACTGGATCGACGGCGAGATCGCGCCGCTCTACAGCGAGAACGGTCGGCCGGGGATTGCGACCCGCTTCATGATCGGGCTGCTGCTGCTCAAACACATTTACGGCCTGTCCGACGAGGGGGTGTGCGAGCGCTGGGTCCACGACCCGTATTTCCAGTACTTCACCGGCGAAGAGTTCTTTCAGCACGCGTTCCCGCATGAGCGCTCGGACCTGAGCCACTGGCGCAAGAGGCTTGGCGACAGGCTGGAGCTGTTGCTGGCCGAGAGCCTGCGGGTGGCGCACGAGGCCGGCGCGTTGCGCAGCCAGGACCTCAAGCGGGTCACGGTCGATACCACCGTGCAGCCGAAGGCCATCACCTTCCCGACCGATGCCAAGCTGCTGCACGCGGCAATCAAGGGGCTCAACCGCCTGGCGAGGAAGCACGGGGTCAAGCTGCGGCAGTCCTATCTTCGCATTGCCAAGACCGCGGCGATGATGGCGGGACGCTACGCCCACGCCAAGCAATTCAAGCGGCATCAGCGGCAGTTGCGCATCCTGCGCAGCCGGCTGGGCCGGATCATCCGCGATATCCGCCGCAAGATCGAAGGTCAGTCCGTGCTCGAGAACGCCTTCGCCCTCCCGCTCGGCCGGGCCTCGCAGATCCGCTCGCAGCAGCAGCGCCAGCGCGGCTGGAAGCTTTATTCCTTCCATGCTCCAGAGGTCGAGTGCATCGGCAAGGGCAAGGCCGCCGCGCCCTACGAGTTCGGTGTCAAAGCCTCCATCGTCACCAACAACCGCCGTTCTCCCGGCGGCCTGTTCGTCCTGCACGCCAGGGCGCTACCCGATAACCCGTACGATGGTCACACCTTGCGGGACGTCATCGACCGCACCGAGACACTCACCGGCTGTGCGATCGAGCGGGCCTATGTCGACAAGGGATACCGCGGCCACGATGCGCAAAATCCTCGTCGCGTCTTCATCTCCGGCCAGAAGCGCGGCGTCTTCGGTGTCATCAAGCGCGAGCTGCGCCGCCGCTCCGCCATCGAGCCCATCATCGGACACCTGAAGACAGATGGTCACCTCGGCCGATGCTACCTCAAAGGCCGACCCGGCGATGCGGCTAACGTCATCCTCTCCGCCGTCGGCCACAACTTCCGCCGGGTTCTCGCCTGGCTGAGGGCTCTTTGGTGCCTGATCCTGACCACCCTCATCGCGGCCGCCAGCGACCGCTCACTGCTCAAATCGGTTTCTTAACGGACGACTTGGTAATATCAACATATCCGGACAAGTGGGTCTCGCATTATGTCCGCAGTCACTACGAACGTCTGGATCCGATTATCGCGCGCTCGTCGGAGAATACTGAACCATTTCAATGGGGCTTAGACGTACCTTCGAGACCGATCTCTCCGGCGCAACGAAGATTCTTCGAGGAAGCGAGCGAATTCGGAATCCGGCTAGGTTTCACAGTCCCAGTTCACGATGAAGATGGCTCGGTTGCTGCTCTGACCTTTGCAACTGACCAAAGGCGTCCGCAGTTCGAGAGGTGCATCGATCTGAATGCCTCTGCCCTTCAGCTTATGGCGAGATGCTTCCATTCGCAGGTGCACCGCAAGCTCTTGCATCAACTAACGATCGACGGAATCGTACTGTCTCCCCGCGAAGTCGAATGTTTGAGGTGGGTCGCTAAGGGCAAAAGTGTTTGGGAAGTTAGCCAGATTCTCGGCATATCCCACCATACCGTGGCTTATTACTTAAGGAGCGCGAGAGATAAGCTAGGGGTTCGTAAAGTGGCTCAGGTCCTCATGCGATTGGCCGCTGCCAAACGAGATAGGCAAGATTAAGGCTCTGATCCCGCATAGTTATGGGGGATGATGTCGGCGGGTAACTCCTCCAGAGTCTCCTCTCCAGTGGGAGGGGCCATGATTCAGCTAATCACGGAGTCACCGTACAACGCGTTTTCCTGCACCTTAGCATCCATGTATAAGTTGCGCTATCGCGTTTTTAAGCAACGGTTGGAGTGGAGCGTTCAGAGCTGCGGCGACGTGGAAATCGATGATTTCGATGGGCTGCATCCGGCCTCCCTGATCCAAACGTCTCTTGAAGGCCATGTGGAAGCTTCGGTTCGTCTCTTGCCGATCATGGGACCGGCGACGGTGCGCGATACGTTTCCCATGGTTCTTGGTGGACTTTCTGCTCCGGCAGATCCGTCGCTCTGGGAGAGCAGTAGGTCCGCAAGTGACGCTTCTCCCCATCCTCCAAAGGGCGAACACGGGCTGGCTAAGTCGACTTACGATCTTTTCGCAGCAATGATCGAATTCGGACTGTCGAGACGGCTTAAACGACGTCGTCATGGTTACCAAAGTTCGGATGGAGAGAATAGTGAAGCGAGCGGGCTTGGCCTTCCGCCGGATCGCCGCTCCCTGCAGCATCGAAATCACCCTGGCCGTGGCAGGACATCTCGAAGTTTCTGCGGAGGCTCTTCAGAACGCACGCAACTCTGGCGGTCTCTCCGGGCCGGTTCTCTGTACACCAGTTTTTCTGAAGGCCGCGTGAGCTCCCAAGTCCTTGTCGCTCCAATTTAACCTCGCCAAGCCATTTTCGTATCTCCCACACCCAAGAGCATTCGCGTTGACCGAGAGCAAAGTCCTCGGGCTCGCACGCGTTTCACATTTCCCTCAGAAGATCGTGAGCCAAGCATGGGTATCGCCGGAAGACGGAGCATCATGGGTGCATGTGATCCCCACGACGAGCTCGTCAGTTGGAAGCCGAGAAAAGATTATGTCGACGTGACTGACCGTCTACGCGGATCACCAAACATCATGAGGCAAGCGCGCGACGAAACCGTTCATCCTCCTGAGGATGATCTCACCGGTCGGTGATTGCCATTCACAATTGCAAATAGGTGCAATTGTCTACCCAACCAACTTAGTTCAATTTTCCGGATTTCCGCGGTGCTGCAATGACGCGACACGCAAGCTTTGCCGGTCTATCGGCAGGAATTCGACGCCTTAAATTGGATCTCGGTCAACTTCAGTTGGCAGTTGCTGCAGCGGACTATGGAAGCTTTCGTCGAGCCGCTGACAGTCTTTCAATCACGCAATCAACGCTCAGTCGCTCTATCCGGCTACTGGAGCACTCGCTTGGAGTAACCATTTTCGAGCGATCGACCGTGGGGGTAAGGGCCACACCGGCCGGACATCATGTTCTGCGAACGGCCCGCTCCATCCTCGAACAGATGGATGCGCTCGTCGCGAGGACGAAGACGGCCGGCCGTGGGGAATGCGGCCGCCTAGTTATCGGATTCTGCACGTCGCTTACCGCTGGTCATTTACGTGCAATACTGCTCGAGTTCAAATCTCGATTTCCTAAGGTCGAACTCGGCGCGATCGAGCGATCCAGAACAGGATTGGTCACCGCGCTCCGCAATGGCATGATTGACCTCTATGTCGCAGCAGGAGATCCGATCGAAATTGGGAGCAGAAGCGTTCCCCTCTGGAGCGAGCCGGTCTTGGTTGCCCTTCCTCACGATCATCCCCTGGCTCTGCAGGATGGCATCTCATGGGGCGACTTGAAAAACCAAATCGTTTTGACGAGCCAATACGATCCGGGGTGCGAGCTCGAAGCATTGCTGAGTGCAAAGCTCATCACCTCGACAGAGGGCCCGTGGATCGAGCATCGCGATGTCAGCCGCGGAGAAATCAAAAACCTTGTGAGTATGGGCCTCGGCATCAGTCTCGTGCTGGAATCCGACGTGGACGCCAATGTTTCTGGCCTGGTCTATCGGGAATTGCGCGACGGTGTGGGACCATACCGTATCGACTTTTCCGCGGTCTGGCGCGATGATAACGCAAATCCGCCCCTGGCCAATTTCCTCAAATTGTTGGCCGAACGCTACCCTTCGCCCTCTGTGCGGTGAAGGCGCTTTCGCGCCTTCGCAAAGGCCCGATCGGTTGCCATGAAGCGCGTCACCATCGGCGCGATCAGTTTGTTCGGGTCGCTGATCTTCTGCCCGGTTTCGCGCGAGAGGATCTCAGCATACAAAATTAGATCCCGATGTACGGCACCAGGCAAGTCGATGGCAATCCGAACAGGCTTGTCATCTGCAATCGCTCCAATCTTTAGTCTGGTCATTTCATCCTCTGTAGGGTTCGAGTACGAGATCGCGATTGACGATGACCCTCAGCGGAAACCCCGGCCGGATAGTCAATGTCGGCTGAATATTGAGGTTGCGCCGGACCACCTGTTGTCCGGCCTGATTAAGGGAATCACCTGCGCCACGGCGCAGCGCTGCAATGATGTCACTGTTGGAGCTATTGGCATCCGCCCCAGAGTTCACCTCAGTCCCAACGGCGAGCAATGTCGACAGCGCGGCTGCTCCCAACAGCTCCTTCCAATGGTTGTCGACCTCATCCTCGAGGCCAGCGTAACCGGCTGCGTCCGCTCCCGGCTGTCGTTCGAGCACGATGGAACGTCCATTGGGCATGATCAGACGCGTCCAGACAAGAAGTACGCGCGACTGTCCAAATGAGACCTGGCTGTCGTAAGTCCCGATGAGTCGGGCGCCCTGGGGGATCAGGCGCGCCCGCCCCGTTGGAGAATCGAAGACGCTTTCGGTTACCTGTGCCGTGATCTGGCCGGGCAGATCGGACCTGATCCCGGTGATGAGAGCAGCCGGAATGACCGTGCCTGCCTGGACCACAAAGGGAGATGCCGGTTTGACGAGGCGATCGGGGCTCGTGATTCGGCGATCTACGGCCGCATTGACGAACGCAAGCTTACGATCCTGTCCGTTCTGCGCAAAGGCTTCATCGGAAGACGTCGCCGTGTTGCCTGACGTCTCGCCGGAGGGGGTTGTTGCGGCCAACGGACGGACGTTGGTCGAGGCGAAGACCTTGCTGGTGCGCGCTGCCTCGGTTTCCTGATTGAGGCGCTGCTGTTCGGCGTCTGCCGCGAGCGAGCCCGATTCCGTTCGGCTTTGAGCTGCGAGAATCGGCCGACCCAGATCTCCGGGCAACGGAGGTCCGAGCCGTGGCACGTCTTGGGGAATTCCGGCATAATCCTTTGGCAGGGTCGAAAGTTGGTCGGCAACGGTGTGGTGGTCGGTCGAATAGAGCTCTTCAGAGGTGGGGTTGCGCCTTTCAGGTCTCTGCAGCGCCCAAAAGGCCGCACCGGAAATAGCCGCCAGAGCCAAAGCTGTGCCAACGAGGAGGGCCTTGCGGGAGAGGCGCGTTACTCGCGGCCGTTCAGGTCGCAGCCGCAAGGATTGGGCAATGTCCTCTCGTACATCCTCCCTCGCCGGCTCGCGAGCGGCATGATCTCCTCCGGCATCGGTCATAGCGGCCTCCCGTCACTTCTTGCGATCCGGACTTTCTGCTGGCCTTCACCGCCCAGCCGGAGTTCGGCCGCCGCAAACAGCCGATCGACGATGAGGATATTGCCGTAGACGCGGTAGTTGACGAGCTCGGTCTTGCCGTCCGACCCAATGACAAACAACGGCGGCATCTCGCCCTGAGTGATCCCTACTGAGAATTCAATGTAGACCTTGCGCCCATCGTCATAGGCGTTGACCGGACGCCAGGGTGGGCTGTCTCCGCCGATCGTATAGCGATAGCGACGCTCGGCTGGATCCGGAATATAGGGTGTGGGCGGGATCGCTTGGCCGGGAGCGGATTGAGCTTTGGGATAAAACCAGGTAACCGAAGGCATGTAGGGCTTTTCTCGAGAGCGGAGCTCGATCAGATAGGTGCGGCGGTCAGTGTTGACGACCAGATTGGTCGCAATCGCGGCGCGCGTCGGCTTGACCATGATGTGGACGCGTCGCGTATCGCCGCCGCCACTCTCGGTATCACCTACCACCCAACGCACGGTGTCGCCGGCGGCCACGGGTCCGGACCCGATCAGTTGCTCACCCGGCTCAAGGGCAATGTCGGTGATCTGTCCCGGTGCAGCATAGATCTGGTAAAGCGCGCCCGGGCTATAGGGAAACACCTGCACCGCATTGAAATATCCGGCCTTACGAGGCTCGACGCGCGCAGCGTCATTGGCAGTCTCGATCCGCTTGACCGGTTCCTTGGCTTCGGTCTTCTTGCCGCCGCGCGCCGGCGTCCAGGCCGGCGGGACGTGAAGCGGTTTTGGTCGGTCATCGCCCAATGCCGGCAGATCGGGAAGAGGCGGGATCTCCTCATCATAGCTGATCTTCGGCGGCTTGAATGTGGTGCAGCCACCAAGGATACATGCACTGATCAGGAGCGCGGACACGGCGCTTTGTCGGACGCTCTGGAGGCTCGGTACGAAATGCGGCATCACGATCCGAACTCCTTCGACCAGTTGATCGCGTTGACGTAAATGCCGAGCGGATTCTTACGCAGCCGCTCGATATCGCGGGGAGGTTCAATGACGATGGTGAGGATCGCACTCCAGCGATCGGTGGCCGCGAGCTGCCCGTTGTCGTAGTGCCGCTCGGTCCAGGTTACGCGGAAGCTGTCCGGTGAGGCTCGAATGACGCTCGAGACCTCGACGGCGACTTGCGTTTTCCCGACCTTCGCAAAGGGATCGTTGTTACGGGCATAATCGTTGAGCGCGGCTGCGCCCCGATCGGTGGTGAAGTCATAGGCGCGGAGCCAATCCTGCCGGAGCACGATAGCGTCCAGCGGAAGACCGCGCACATGCTCGATAAAACGCGCCAAGTGAAAGGCAATCTGCGGATCGCTCGCTTGGTAGGCGTCATTGGCCGGCGCGACGGATCTTGCCTCGCCCAGATGATCAACTTCCACGACCCAGGGCGTAATCGTGCCCTGCGCTGACTGCCAAACGAGGGCACCCGCAAATCCTGCGGACAAGAACAGACAGCCAAACGCCATCAAGCGCCAATTTCTGGCCTGCACCCGCGCCGAGCCAATACGGTCGTCCCACACTTGGGCTGCCCGCTGATAGGGCGTGACCGGCCCGGGCATGCGGCCATAGTGAACGGACGATCGTTTGAACATGAAGTGATCTCCTTGAAACTAAAGCGCCGCCTTGAGTGCCGCCGGCCGGAAAGGATGGAAGAGGACTTCGCCGCCATCGCTAGTCTTTCTCCTTGAGATCGACCGATGCGCCACCGCTTGCGTGATCGCCGGCACGAACCGCATTTGTCGCGGCTGTCGCGCCCTGGTGGATCGCTTGTGCGCGCTTTGCACGCCGCGCCCAGGCGGGCACACTCTCAGATGTCGTGCCTGATGCATCTTCGTTAGCGACATCGCGAGCCGCGCCCCCGCTTGCGCCAGCGCGGGCGGCAAACGAGCGCAAAGGACTCGCCACGGCAGAGGCGCCGGCTTGCGCAACACCGGCCAGACCTCCTGCGCGAAAAGCACTAGAGGCTCCGCTCGCAATCGCCGCCCCGCCTCTTGCCGCTGTGCCGATGGCGCCACCCGCAAGTCCAACTCCACCTGCAGCAACGCCGGCTGCGGCAGCAACCATTCCTCCTGCGGCGAGGCCCGTACCAGCGGCTGCCCCTGCACCGAGCTGCGGACCGCCGGAAACGATGCCGTTCGCAATGCCAGGTCCGAAAATCCCGAGCCCCAGCAGCGACAATGCTGCAAGGACCACCGCCATGGCATCTTCGACCGTCGGCTGGTTGCCTCCGAAGCCGGAGGTGAACTGCCCAAACAGCGTCGATCCGATGCCGACGATGACCGCGAGCACCAGGACCTTGACCCCGGACGAGATGACGTTGCCGAGCACACGCTCGGCAGCAAACGCCGTCTTTCCAAAGAGCCCAAATGGAATCAGCACGAAACCTGCGAGCGTCGTCAGCTTGAACTCGATCAGGGTGACGAATAGTTGGATCGCCAGGATAAAGAATGCGAGCAGCACCATGATCCAGGCAAACAGCAGGACCGTGATCTGAACGAAGTTTTCGAACAAGCTGACATAGCCCATCAGCCCCGAGATCGATGCAAGGATCGGCCGCCCGGCATCAAGTCCAACCTGAGCGATCTTTCCTGGCCTTAAAAAATCCGCCGAGGACAGGCCGGTCCCGGACGCCTTCAGTCCAAGACCGGCGAAGCTCTCGAACACGATCCGAGCCAGGCTGTTCCAATTGCCGATGAGATAGGCGAAGACACCGACAAACAGCGTTTTTCGGATAAGGCGGGCGATGATGTCCTCATCGGCGCCCCAGGACCAGAACAGCCCGGCGAGCGTGATGTCGATCGCGGCTAAGGTGGTCGCGACATATCCGACTTCACCCCCAACCAGCCCGAATCCGGAGTCGATGTAGCGGGTGAAGGTTTCGAGGAATTGGTCGATGACGCCAGTACCACCCATCGGTCACTCGTCATTGTCTGGAATGGTGGGATAGCCGGATGGCAGACGGCTCTCGTCCTTGCCGCGCAAAGGCGATGATGCGTCTGGATTAGTTTGGCTAATACTCGCCCCTGAGGATCCGCGGCCAAAGCCTAAGAATTGACGGCGCTTCTCGGCCCAGAGTTTCTGGCACGCGAACAGAGCATCTTTCTGCTCGTATTGGACGGACCGGCATTGCTCAAGCTTTGCGTCGGTCAGGTCAGATGCCCCTTGGGCGATCGACGCCTCAGACGGAGCCTGATCGTGATCGCCGTGCAGCCGGATCGCGCAAGCCACAACAACCAGGACAGCAAGAGTTACCGCCAGTACCATCGGGAGCTTTTCAAGTCTGTTCGTCGACATTAGTGGAACATCTCCACTGTTGTGGATTGGTAGCCACGCCCTTGGTTAAGGAAACGCCTGAGCTGCTCCCTGCCTTGATCCTGGGCGGTCGCGCGCTGTGCCTGCTCCAAAGTCTGAGCCCGCCCCTGTGCGGCAATTGCCGCCGTGAGATCTGTGAGCTGCTGGCTTTGAAGTGCGAGCAGTTGATTGCCGGCTTGGCTGGCCTGGAGCGCACCAGAGGCGCCCTGGCTCGCACTCACGAGAGCCGACATCTGGGTACGGTTGGTGTCGAGATTGCCGACCACGGTCGCCTGCACGCGCATGGCGTCCTGCAAGCCCGCAACAGCGTTCTGCCAGCGGGTTTGCGCATTCGCGATCAGCGCCTGATCGGACTGGCCGCCAGAAGCCGGTGCGTAGGTGGATGAGAAGGCGCGATCGATCTGCCCGACATCATAGGCAATACGCTGGGCCTGGCCGAGCAATTGCTGGGTACGCTGGATCGACTGCTCGAGCTGCTGCAATGAGGAATACGGCAGACTGACCAGGTTTTTGGCCTGGTTGATCAGCATCATCGACTGATTTTGCAGTGATGTGATCTGGTTATTGATCTGCTGCAATTCGCGCGCGGCGGTCAGCACGTTCTGCGCGTAATTGTTGGGGTCGAACACGATCCACTGTGCCGTCGCCTCGCGTGGCATTTGGGCAGCGGCAGCAGCGATCAAGCCCACTGCTATTAGCTGAACTAATCGTCTCATCAGAGGCTCCCCGTCTTTGCAAGTTGCGGAATCAGGTCGCAAGCCCAGGCGAGCTCGCGCGCCTTGAGCCAACCCGTCACGAAATTCTCTTGGCCGTGCTCGGCCAGGACACGGTCAATCAGAGCCTGGTCAGCCTTCGAGGAGCTTGCTGTGAAAGCGAGGGCAACCTCGCCGAGACCCAGCTCGAACAGGCGGTTGCCCCGACGCGACTGGCAGTAGTAGTCCCGCTTCGGTGTCGCGCGAGCCAGGATCTCGATCTGCCGGTCATTCAGTCCAAAGCGGCGGTAAATTGCCGTGATCTGCGGCTCAATGGCGCGGTCGTTAGGCAGCAGGATCCGGGTCGGGCAGCTCTCGATGATGGCCGGCGCAATGGCCGAGCCGTCAATGTCGGCAAGCGACTGGGTCGCAAAGACGACTGAGGCGTTCTTCTTGCGAAGTGTTTTGAGCCATTCGCGCAATTGTCCAGCAAAATGGGCATCATCGAGCGCCAGCCAGCCCTCATCAATGATGAGAAGCGTCGGTCGGCCGTCAAACCGCTCCTCAATCCGATGGAACAGATAGGAGAGGACAGCAGGAGCAGCCGCGGTCCCGATCAACCCGTCGGTCTCAAACACCTGGACTGAGGAGCCACCGAGTGCTCGCTTTCCGCATCGAGCAGGCGATCATATGGACCGCCCAGACAATAAGGCCGCAGCGCGCGCTTTAGAATATTGGACTGAAGAAGCACCGATAGCCCTGTAAGGGTGCGCTCAGGAGCAGGAGCCGAAGCCAAGGAATTGAGCGCGGACCATATGTGCTCTCTGACCTCAGGCGTGAGCTCGATCCGTTCGCGGGCGAGAATCGAGGCAATCCATTCGGCCGCCCAGCCGCGTTCGGAGACTTCATTAATCTTTGCGAGCGGCTGCAGCGCAACGACATCGGAGGATTCTCCGGCGACCGCGCCACCAAGATCATGCCAGTCACCGCCCATTGCGATGGCCGCGGCCCGGATCGAGGCGCCAAAGTCGAAGGCAAAGATCTGTGCCTCCGGATACCGGCGGAACTGCAAGGCCATCAGCGCCAGGAGAACTGACTTCCCGGCGCCGGTCGGCCCTATAATAAGAGTGTGCCCGACATCGCCGACGTGCAGGGAGAACCGGAATGGCGTCGATCCTTCCGTCTTGCCAAAGAACAGAGGTGGCGCCTTGAAGTGATGGTCCCTCACCTCCCCCGCCCACACGGCCGATAGCGGGATCATATGGGCGAGGTTAAGGGTCGAAATCGGCGGCTGGCGGACATTGGCATAGACGTGTCCGGGCAGGCTACCGAGCCAGGCCTCGACTGCATTGACGGTTTCGATCATGCAGGTGAAGTCGCGCCCCTGGATGACCTTTTCGACCAGACGCAGCTTTTCGTCGGCTACGCGCGGATTGGTATCCCACACGGTAACAGTCGCGGTGACAAAGGCCTCTCCGATCTGGTCCGACCCCAATTCCTGGAGGGCAGCATCCGCATCGATCGCCTTGTTGCTCGCATCGGTATCAAGGAGAGCTGAGGCCTCGTTGGTCATCACCTCTTTGAGGATCGCCGCGATCGACTTGCGCTTGGCAAACCACTGACGGCGGATTTTGGTGAGAAGCCTTGCCGCGTCGGCCTTGTCGAGCATGATGGCCCGGGTCGACCAGCGATACGGGAAGGCCAAGCGGTTGAGATCATCGAGGATCCCCGGCGTCGTCGCAGTTGGAAATCCGACCACGGTCAGAACACGGATGTGGGCCAGGCCCAGCGTCGGCTCGAGCCCGCCTGTTAGTGGTTGATCGGCAAGCAAGGCATCGAGATACATGGGAATCTCGGGCACTCGGACCCGATGCCGTTTGGTCGAGATGGTGGAGTGCAGGTAGGTCAGCGTGGCCTCGTCATCGAGCCAGCCGCATTCCGGCATGAACCCTTCGACGAGCTGAAGCACGCGATTGGTGCGATCGAGAAAGCCGCTCAGCACTTCCTTCGCATCTGCATTAGCCGTCCGATGACCGCCCTCATAGAGCAGCCGTTCTGCAACCGCTGCGCTCTCGGCCGGCGGCAGATAGAGCAAGGTCAGATAGTAGCTCGACTCGTAGTGAGCGCCCTCCTCTTCGAACTGGGCCTTTCGCTCGGCATCGACCAGGGCGGATGCTACGTCGGGAAAGGTGTTCGGAGGATAGGCGCCTGCGGCATGGCGCTGCGCTTCGACGAACACCGACCAGCCGGATCCGAGGCGGCGCAGGGCATTGTTCAACCGGCCGGCAACGGCAACAAGCTCGGCCGGCACCGCGCTGTCGAGATCAGGCCCCCGAAACCTTGCCGTACGCTGAAACGAGCCATCCTTGTTGAGGATCACCCCTTCATCGACGAGCGCCGCCCAGGGCAAAAAGTCTGCAAGACGCGCGTTTGAGCGCTGGTATTCAGCGAGATTCATCATGGGACAATTCACGTGTTGAGGTGACCGGGAATGCGGACGTGGCGGCGCACGACTTCGACGAAATCGGGATCGCGCCTGGCGGCCCAGACGGCTGCCATATGGCCAATGAACCAGATCAGGAGACCCGCGATCCAGAGCCGCAAGCCCAACCCAAGCGCCGCCGCCAGGGTCCCGTTGAGGATCGCAACTGAACGCGGCGCACCACCCATCAGGATCGGTTCCGTCAAGGCGCGATGGACGGGTGCGACAAAACCTGGAACTTCATCCATCAGATCACCACTCCGCCGCCGAAGGAGAAGAACGACAGAAAGAAGCTCGAGGCGGCAAAGGCGATCGACAGACCGAACACGATCTGCACCAACCGCCGAAATCCGCCCGAGGTGTCGCCAAATGCCAGCGACAGCCCGGTCACAATGATGATGATGACTGCAAGGATCTTGGCGACGGGCCCCTCAACCGATTGCAGGATCTGGTTGAGCGGCTGCTCCCATGGCATGTTCGAGCCAGCAGCCCAGGCAAGCGCGCTGCTCGAAGCGAAGGCAAATGCTGCGATCGCGAAGATCCCCGCATTGCGAGGCGCTCGAGAACTCATGGTTGATCTCCTATTGCTGAAAGACGGTAGTCACCGGAGGGTCCGAGCCCCGAGACGCGAGCAAGCTCGGCCAGGCGCCGATCGGCGCCGCGGCCAACAAGAACAGCGATGACGTTGATCGTTTCCGCAATGAGCGCACGCGGTACCGTGACCACAGCCTCCTGGATGAGTTGCTCAAGCCGGCGCAACGCACCAAGTGCAGTGCCAGCATGGATGGTCCCGACGCCGCCGGGGTGGCCTGTGCCCCAGGCCTTGAGGAGATCAAGAGCTTCGGCCCCACGCACCTCGCCAATCGGAATACGATCGGGCCGCAGGCGCAGCGAGGCACGGACAAGATCGGACAGCGAGATCACACCGTCTCGGGTGCGCAACGCAACGAGATTCGGCGCCTTGCATTGAAGTTCTCTCGTATCTTCAATGAGAACAACGCGGTCCGACGTCTTGGCGACCTCAGCGAGAAGCGCATTTGTGAGAGTGGTTTTTCCGGTGGAGGTACCGCCTGCGACCAGGATGTTACGGCGAGCGGCGACGGCGATTCGAAGAGCGCCGGCCTGCTCCACGCTCATCGTCCCGGCGGCGACGTAGTCGTCCAGAGTGAACACAGCCACGGCCGGCTTGCGGATCGCGAATGCCGGGGCAGCGACGACCGGCGGCAGCAGTCCTTCAAATCGCTCTCCGGTCTCCGGTAGCTCGGCCGAGACGCGTGGCGCACCCGCATGAACCTCGGCACCGACGTGGTGAGCGACCAGCCGAATGATCCGTTCTCCGTCGGGAGCGGACAGGCCTTCGCCAGTCTCGGTCAGGCCACCCGACAGCCGATCGATCCACAGCCGACCGTCCGGGTTGAGCATCACCTCGACAATCGAGGGATCTTCTAAAAAGCGCGCGATCGCGGGGCCAAGCGCAGTGCGCAGCATGCGTGCTCCGCGCGAGATCACCTCCGGCTGAAACGGCTGGATTGTCATCGATGTCCCAAGAGCTGAGGCACCCCAAAGCGGCCTCAGCTGGTTATGATTAGAAAAGCAGGTCCTTCATTGGCACAACGACCCGCGCGCGGCGGTCGTAGGTTGGCGTAGGAAAAGAAAGATCGACCGGAATGTCTGGATGCACGGAGTTGTCGATGGTCTCAAGGTTAAGCGAGATATGGAAGCGCATGCGGCTCGCGCTACCATTCCTCGTCCTCAGGCTCGAGTACGTCAGCTTCTGCTGACGTCACGGATACCTCAACGGCGCCTCTATTTGTTTCGGGATTGCCGAGAAAGAATTTGGCGAGCCGTCTGCCCACACCAAACCATGGGATCATGAACCAGCCTAGCGCCGCACCGCAACGGCGGATGCGAACGCAACCTGGTAAGCAATGATCGGATAGTAATCTTCCTGAATGGACCATTGGTCAAGGATGAGTCCGGTCCCGTATTGGACGATGAAACACCAGCCGAAGTGAAAAACATTCAAGCCGGCATTTGGTCTGCCGGTGAGCTCTCTTGGGAAATATTCCGCTACGATCGCATCGTTGAGGACCGTCGCTGCACCGACAATCGAGATGACGAGCCATGGCAATAGCGATGGCAACGGCGCCCGCAGGATCAAACGCAACCTCAGCCCCTACAAACAGCACTGTCACCGCCGCGAACAGAGCTTCCGACCCTATGCCACGTCGGCGTAGCCGATCAGCCAACGTACCAAGTAGCAACGCACCGCCGCTGATCCCTAGGTGTTTAGTCTCAAGCTTTGATGGTGCATTCTTGTCGCACGATTCGAAGGATGTGCTATGGGACAGGTTTTACACGGCTACGCCACCACTACGAAGGCAGTCCGTCGAGCGATACAAAATAGTCAAGAGAGCCTGAGGCACTCGCCAAGCGCTACGGGATCAACCAGAAGACTGTCGCGAAGTGGAAGCAGCGCGAGATTGTCGCCGATCGTTCGACAGACTCCAAGGAAGCCGAGTCGACAGTCCTTTCCATCAAGGAGGAGGCGATCATCGTCGCTTTCCGGCGGCATACGCTGCTGCCACTCGACGATTGCCTCTATGCGCTGCAGCCAACCATCCCGCGTCTGACGCGGTCATCCTGCATCGCTGCCACGGCATCAATCGATTGCCGGAAGTGGAAGGCGGCAAGCCTTCGAAGAAGAAGTTCAAGACCTAACCGATCGGCTATTTCCACATCGACATCGCTGAACTCCAGACCGCTGAAGGCAGACTCTACTTCTACGTCGCAATCGATCGCACCAGCAAGTTCGCCTTCGTGCAATGGTAAGAAGACGGAAAGGACCACAGCCTCGGCCTTCCTGGAAGCTCTGATCGCGGCTGTCCCTTACAAGATGGTTCTCACCGACAATGGGATCCAGTTCACCTTCCCGCCGCGCTATGCGGACGGCCCGACGGCAAGATACATGTGTTCGATATGTCGATGCCAGGAAAACGGCATCGAACATCGGCTGACCAAGATCAAAGCATCCTAGACCAATGGCCAGGTCGAGCGCATGAACCGCACGATCAACGACCGTCCAACGCTACCATTACGATCGACACGATCAGCTCGAAGCTCGCCTTGCCGACTTCATCACCGCCTACTACGCTCGGCGGCTGAAGACCCTGAAGGACCTCACACTACGAATACATCTACAAATACTGGACTTCCCAGCCAGAACGATTCAAACTCAACCCCCTCCAGCAAATGCCGGGACTAAACACCTAGATCAGGCAGCTTGTCTTAGAGCATCGGCGAGAATCGAAACCATTGTGTCAATCTGGTCCTTCTTGACAATCAGCGGAGGCGAGAGGGCGATGATGTCGCCGGTGACGCGGATCAACAGGCCCTTTCTGAAGCACTCGACGAAGACGTCATAGGCTCGGGCTCCCGGCGCTCCGACTCGGGGCACTAGTTCAATCGCGCCGACTAGGCCAAGATTGCGAATGTCGACCACATTCGGCAGGCCGTTGAGCGAATGAAGCGCCTCTTGCCAGTAATGGGCAAGCTCCGATGCGCCCGAGAGAAGACCTTCTTCCTCGTGGATATCCAGCGTCGCAATGCCTGCCGCGCAGGCGGCCGGATGCCCGGAGTATGTGTAGCCGTGAAAGAGCTCGATCTGGCTCTCGGGACCGGTCATCAGCCCGTCATGCACCTTCCGGCTGGCGAAGACTGCGCCCATGGGGATTGCGCCGTTAGTGAGACCCTTTGCCGTAGCAACGATGTCCGGCACCACGCCGAAGTAGTCGGTGGCGAAGGGGGCACCGAGGCGTCCGAACCCGGTAATCACCTCGTCGAAGATCAGGAGAATGCCATGCTTGTCCGCAATGGTGCGTAGCCGCTCCAGATAGCCCTTAGGAGGGAGGATGACGCCCGCAGAACCAGCCACGGGCTCGACGATGACCGCTGCGATGGTTTCGGCGCCATGAAGGGCAACCAAGCGTTCCAGATCTTCGGCGAGCTCGATGCCATGCGCCGGCAGGCCCTTAGAGAAGGCATTGCGCTCGATGTCGAGCGTATGGCGCATATGGTCTGCTGGGATTTGCGGAAATATCCGTCGATTGTTGACGAGACCGCCGACGGAAATGCCGCCGAAGCCGACGCCGTGATAGCCCTTCTCCCGACCGATGATGCGGCTTCGCGTTCCCTGGCCGATGGCGCGCTGATAAGCAATCGCGATCTTCAGAGTAGTGTCTACAGACTCCGAGCCCGACCCAGTGAAGAAGACCCGATCGAGCTGAGCCGCAGGCCCGCCTGGAGCGAACCGTCCCAGCTTCTCCGCGAACTCAAACGCGATCGGATGGCCCATCTGAAAGCTCGGGGCATAGTCCAACGAGCGCAGCTGTCTATCCACAGCGTCGGCAATGCGTTTGCGTCCATGACCCGCATTGACGCACCAGAGCCCCGCGGTTCCGTCAAGGACCAGATTGCCGTCGACATCGGTGTAGTGCATGCCTTCGGCGGAGACGAGCATGCGCGGCGCGGCTTTGAACTGGCGGTTCGCCGTGAACGGCATCCAGAAATTGGCAAGTGACGGTGTGTTGCCGGAGCCGACTGGGAGGGCCATCGCGAATTCTCCGTTGAGATGAAAGTTAGTTCCCGGCTAAGGGCGCGGTCGAAACCGCAGGGTCGCCCTGCGTCAGGCGGCTACGATTAATCACGCCCTCTTCCTCCCCGCCTTTAGTCGGCATTGCCGCCGACATAAGATCCGTCTTCCACACATTATCGGCCTGCAAGATCAGAAGTTCGTTGATGAAGCGCTGGAGAAGCCGAAATCCTGCGTCGACTAGGCAGATCATGGGGTTTATCTCCCTCCACGACCGGCAGCTGCCAGCAGCGCCTTAGAATTGGGACCGGCGCCCCCGCCCGAGCTCTTATGACGGCTCGTGCCGTCGCTTGTGGTGGTCGCGAAACACACGTCATAGACTGCGACGCAGAAGTGCCCAGAATGTCGCCTGAAAAAAGTCTCGCACGGAATGTGCAGCTCGCGTCGTCGAATGCGCAAACCGGAGCGCCTTCGGTTCGAGTTGCTGTAATCGAGGCCGCTGGCGTTAGCGGCCTCATCTGGAGACAGGTAGAAAGCAGAACCTGCGCTATCGCAACAATGCGATCACGTCTGTCCTAGTCTGGCACAGCAGAAAAACCTTTCAGAAAGACCATCCGCGAGGCGCCGAACACGACGCCCGATGACATCACGCCGGCGACATGCGTCACCACTCCGCATGTTCATCCGCGCGCAGGACGGCGAGCTCGGCTGGTGGAACCACAGCCTCAGCCGAGCACCGGTCGCCCGCCGTTTCCAGCAAGACCAAAGCTACAACCTTCCCTTTCAGGCTTGTAAGCCACGGGGCGGCAAACCAGGCCAGCGCCACCAATTGCAGCAGAACGTTCACAGCGAATGCGGTCTGGTAGGCAACTAAGGGATAGTGCCCGGCCTCTAACGGCCATTGCTCCAGGATTAGTCCCATTCCGTACTGCACGACGAAAGCCCACCCGAATTGCAGGACGTTCAGACCACCATTCGCGCGCGCGACGAGCTCAGGCGGGAAATAATCCCCTATAATGGCGTAGGCTAGGGCAGTGGCTGATGCGGCTATCGACACCATGCACCATGGCAAGAGCGATGGCCAGGGCGGATGGAGGATCAGCACAATTTCTGCTGCAATCAGCGCCGCAGCGACCAAGCCAAACAGAGCCTCCGTCTTCTTGGCGCGATGGCGCACCCAATTGGCAAGGACGCCCAAGAGCAGTGCGCCGAGACTCAAAGTACTCGCCATCACAAACAACTCTGTTACCAGATCTGCTCGATCGAGCCCCTCAACATCGCTAAGCCACGGCGCCGCCCACAAGGATTGCAGTGCCCAGGCTGACCCGATGCAGGCCGCGGAGAGCGGCGCAATTCTCCAGAACCGGGCATCCGAAAAGACGGTTTTGAGAGTGATCGGCTTGCGGCCGTCCTTTGGGCGCGCGGCCTGCTCGGGAACCACGGCGAAAATCAAGACGGCCGCGAGCGCGCTTGCCGCAGCCAGCACCTCGAACAGACCGCGCCAGCCTATCCAGTCCAACAGCGCTTCCGCAGGTGATGTTGCGGTGACAGCCCCCAATGACCCCAGCATGATCATAATGCCGTTGATGAGGGCCATGCGTTCTCTTGGAAACCAAAGGACGATGATCTTTAACCCCGACATCAGAGCAGCCGCGGTCCCAAGCCCGATCATCGCGCGCGCAAGGAGAAGCGAGAAGAATCCCGTCGACAGTCCAAAGAGCGCGGCACCGCCTGCAGCAATCAGCAGAAGCACGCTCTGAACCCGGCGCGGTCCGAAGCGGTCAAGTAACGTTCCGATCGGAATCTGGACCGCCATGACGATCAGGAAATAGACCGACGTGATGAGCCCGATTTCGGCTGCGTCTAATCCGAGATCGGAGGCGAGACGCCAGGCAATCAGCGTATTGATCGTGCGGAAAAGATAGGACAGGTAGTAGCCGGTACAAAAGGGGAGAAAAACACAACCGATCAGGCGCCAAATTGGAAGTTGGCGCCTACCTGAGGATTGGCAAGGATTGAGATTGGATAGGCCCTTCTCCGCTTCCTGCTTGCGGATTCCGTGATCACCGGCCGGTTTAGCAGAACGCGTTTGGCAGATTGTGAAAGTTACGGTTGCTGCCGCCCTCCCCGGCGGCAGCGCTCGTATCGGCAGTTGCGTCTAGAATGGTGGCCGCGGAGCGTTCCTGGGCAGAATCCGCAGAAACTTGCGAAACATTTTCGGCCGCATGACCGAAAGCATTGGCGACATTGATTTGGTCGACCGTCTCCCGCAGTAAGGGCCGGTTCGAGCGCACGCGCCGGTCAACTTGTTCTGCCAGGGCTTTGAATCGCACTTGGCCGAGTGCACACGCTTCACGCTGCTGTGATTGCGGCATGTGAGGTGTGACGGTCAGGTGATAGCGGGCGTGCAGTGCAACCGTCTCGGCGATGATACGAACCTCGCCGTCCAGACGTTCAAGTTGCCCGTTTATCCGATCGAGCGCCTCATGAATGAGACCTTCGATTGGCGGCGCTGGATCAAGAAAGCGTTCAAGAGCGGCCTCCACGACCACGCTCTTGCCAACTCCGGGCCGACCCGTTGCAACTTCGAGACGGCGGAAAATCTGTTCGGAAAGCTGGACGCTGACCTTTCTCGTTACGACAGGGCTTTGCTGCCCCGTCCCCTCGGTAGTATCGACTTGTTGCAAATTTGGCTCGTTCGCTTCGTCGAGCGCTGTTTCGAAGCTCATGCCCGGCTCCTTCCGGATACAGAAAAGGTCCAGCGCGCCCATGGCTGAGCGCGGCGAAATCGGTTCGAAATGACAGTGATTGCCCCACCGATGATGGGACGACACAAAGGGCAGGACGGCTGCTTGTTTCAATTCCAGGAAAATCGAAAGCGTAGTCTGGCGTAGCCAAAGAAAGGAACGGCGGCTTCGTGGGGTAGGCGTCGCCCGGCTGTTCGCGCCGCCGCCCTCTCCAAGCTAACGTCCTTCATGGAAGGCCGCCCTGCGCGTGCCGCCGAACAAAGATTCGACCGATGCATCGCACGCCGTCACCTTTACGGGGCTTCCGCTCAACGGCATCGGCCTTGCTCAACGAAAGCCGCCGCTGCACCACGATGCGATGTCAATTGGTGCATCAGGACAATGACGAATCGCTAACGTTTTTTCGAGCACGGCAAAACGGCACAAATCGCTTGTCCGTTCACGCCGAGATCATGAAGTGACGGGTTTAGAACCTATTGAAAGCCCAACAAGGAGTAGGGAAACCGCATATGGGTCCAACCGGGGACAAGCCTCTCCGCTCATCATGGGATACCAAAAGCTGGTTGAATCGAAAAAATGGCAAGAAAGTCTGGCGCCGATACCGTCGGCAGTCCCTTCCAGTGCTACAGGAGAGAGGACAGGAAGCAATCCGATCAGGAGGACATTTCGTCCGCGACCTCGCCCACATAGGTCGCTTGCTCAATCCACGTCTTAAAATTTGGACAAAAACGCAATGATGAGTCTTCGATCGACAAACACGATAGAAATCTCGCCTTGACAAATGCGCCAGTCTTTTGATGCTGTCGGTCTTCCATTTCGACGATGCCGCAGAGCTGTTTGAAGCGATCTGCAACCCGTTGCACCGGCTCACGCAATCGCTCGACCTTCATCTGAACATAGCCGGCGGTGACATCACTGCCGAGCGCGTGATTGACCAGCGCCTTGAGCGTATACACCGAAATATCACAGCTCTCGGCTACGTTAATAAAGCCTCTCCGTAGATCGTGAGCGCTGACAAGGACGCCACTTGTCTTGGCCACCGCCTTCAATGCCGCGGTGGCACTGCTGATAAACTTGCCGGCTGATTTGCCCGGAAAGACATAACTAAAGTATTTCCGGCTGCTCGTCGAGCCAACAGCAGATCATAAACGAGATCGCTCATGGGCAATTCAAGTTTGCGGTTAGCCTTGGTAGCTGCGGCCTTTCGCAGGATACGCTTGGCCAGATCGACGTCCTCCCATTTCAGTATGCGCATTCGGTCCGACGCATACCGGTGAACATCAGCAACGTTACAAAATCGCGCTGAACTGGATGCGCCAGACCACGGACCGCATTGTAGAAGTCCGCCATCTTTTCCTCGAGCACCACGCGCTCACCCTTGGGCTCCACAAACCAAAGTCGCCGTAGCCGTCGAACCGGGTTCGGTGGCAGGTCTTCAGTCCGCTCGGCGGCAAAATTGTACAGCGTGCGAAAGGTCCTCATGCAAACATTGGCCGTGACGATGCCGTCCGACCCCTTGCTCTTGCGAATGCTGGCTGCGATGGCGCGGTGACGGTCCTCGATCATATCGCCCTCAATCTGACGAAGCAGTCGATCAAGCCACGCGGTCAGGGTCTTCTCGATCACTTGCCGATACAGGACGCTGGTAGCCGGACTCAGATCGCGGCGGGTGGCCAGATAAAGTTCCAGGGTGCCGCGCAGGGTCGGGTTGTCGATCTTCCGCTTCGGATCGATGCCGCGCCGCAGATCGTGCAGCATATCGGCCGCCAAGGCCCTTGCCTTCGCCAACGACAATTCGTTGACCGCGCCGACTGTGACCCGCCGATTGCGACCATCGGGCAGTGCGCGCTGGACCACAAAAGTTTTGCTGTTGGTGGTGCCTGAGCAGAGCACCGCAAATCCCTTCAGCTCGTTGTCCCAATGTAACACTTGTTTGCCGGAAGGATCGGGGGTGAGCAGCTTCTGGATCGCGCGTTTGGTCAATTTGAGCTTGGGCATGTCGACCTTCGGTAATGGAATTGCAAATGAGGAAAGTCGGGAGCCTTGGCGACTTCAAATATCCCCGCACGCTCTACGATGCAGAAGGTGGCTCTAGTTAAAGATCATGCGGACTGGGATATGACCAGGGATGTCGCGTGCGTATGCTGTGTTGCCTGATCAGTTGCTTCGAGAGCGTAGACGCCGCTGGATTACAAAAAATGATTCTCCCTATCGGTCGCGCGGTCGTACAGTCCTCTTAACCTTGCAACAAGGCTATAATCGGTCGCGTGACTGAGGACGACCTGCCGCTGCGTGCGAAGCGCTTTCTTGGTGGCCAATACCTCCCCGAAACGATGGCGTGTTCAGCCGCAAATGAGCATCTGAACTGGCGAGGCGTCTGCAAGTTGGCGCGCAAGAGGCTATCGCGCCGCGCGAATCTGGCGACGAGGAATCGGGCCGGTGAAGAATGCGGCCTCGCACTATCGCTGAACCACCAACGGCACCAGTAAACCTCGTAAACGGCTTGTCACCACGCCACCTCGGTCATGGAAGAGCTACCTACGTCGACGCTGCGCGCTCCTGCCTGGCAGGCTGTCGATATCCACCTCTTTGCGGGATTTCCTTCACACTGAGGTCCGCGAATCGCTCCGCATGCGATGAATTCGCGTCCACGCCCTTCATTAAAGAGCCAAATCGCCTAAGCCAGCATGAAGGTGAGGCGATCTCCGCGCTGAAGTTCGTCGCGAAAGCAGCAAAGTTCGCCCAATATGCGCGGGTTGATCCAATCTTTGGCCGACTTTCCTCTTCACGACGCTGTAAGATTCGCTCCAGAGAGCCTTATGCCGCAAGCCGCCATACCGCAGTTTTGAACGATCTTAGTTCCTGCCTGTGAAGCAAGACGCACTTTCCTGCGCGGGAGAGCTACTCCAAGTTCAAAGGCTTATTATTGGGGGAATAGCTTGGCCTTTCAAACTTTGTCGCTATCGGTTGGGGGCGTTATGGACCTCTACTGCGTCTATCATAACGGAAATCGAGAACGATATCAGGCGAGCATTCGCGAGCTGATCCAACCTCGTCGTCGGCACCCTAATCGTGGGTATCATTGCGCTTGGGCTAGCAAGAGCGGTTGACGACGAAAAGATACGAGACGCCGTCGTCGAGAGGGCCCCAGAGATCTTCGCGGCAAAGCCATCGCCGCAAAGCACCCTCGATTCCAGTCTGAGGCCCGCGATTGGACGCCCATGAAACACCAGAAACCCTACAGAAACGTGGAGTTTCTTACGCGGGCGGCCTACCACCCTTCCGCCAATCAGCTCAGACCGGCCTAGCACGCTCGCAAGATTAGGCCCCCCGCCGGAGGTATTGCCTTGGTCGACTTCAAGAAATTGCGCGCCGGGAAGGCCAAGCCGAGCCCAATTCCGCCGCGAGAGATTTTCCATTCACTGCCCAAACCTGTTGGCATCAACGACCTCTAACGCCAGTCAGGCAGAAGTCCTGGATCTCTGGCATGCGAGGCGCACCGACTGGGACGTCGTCGTCAAGCTACACACCGGCGGCGGCAAGACGCTCGTGGCTCTGCTGATGGCGCAGTCGATCATGAACGAGACGGGATTGCCGGTCCTCTACCTGGCTCCGACCAACCAGCTCGTCGAACAGGTCCTCGCCAAGAGCTCGCAGTACGGCATTGCCGCAGTTCAGTACGTCAAAAAGCAGCTCTTGCCGACCGAGTTCGAGGAAGGCAAAGCGGTCCTCGTTGGCGCTTACGAGACGCTGTTTTCGGGCCGTAGTCGGTTCGGCGTACGCGGGTCAGGCAATCAGCCCGTAAAGGTGGGTGCCATCATCCTCGACGACGCACACGTCGCGCTTTCGAGCGTCCGAAGGTCCTTCACACTTACGATCGACGCCAAGAACGACAAGAGTGTCTACCAGGAAATCGTCGGACGCTTTCGTCCCGCATTCCGTGAAGTCGGCCGGGTTGGATCATTCGACGACGTGACGAGCGGCAAGGACTTCGGCATAGTCGAAGTTCCCAGCTGGGGATGGCAGACGAAGCTGCACGAAATGCAGGACTATCTCGCCGGGGTCGTCGACAACGTCGATGAATTCGTCTGGCCGCTCCTCCGCGATAACCTGGCCGTCTGCCACTGCCTCATCAGCCGCACGGCGATAACTATCACTCCGCTGTTCCCGGCGGTCGATCTATTGCCGACCTTCACGGATTGCCCGCGCCGGATCTACATGTCGGCTACCATCGCAGACGACAGCGAAATCGTGCGGACTTTCGACGCATCGGTCGCGGCCGCGGGCAAGCCCATCTCTTCCGCTTCCCTCGCTGGCGTGGGCGAACGCATGATCCTCGTCCCGCGGCTAATGAAGCTCGCCGGCATGCCGATCGACAGTCTCGTTAAGGACATTGCCCTGCGGATAGCGAAACAGCAGGCTGGCGTCGCAATCCTGGTCCCTTCGGGCGAAGCAGCGAAGCAGTGGGAAGACATCGCACAGTATCCGAGTACGAGCGATGCAGTCGGCGCTTCCATCAAGGACATGCAGGAGGGCAAATCATTCGGCCCGGTAGTGTTGGCAAATCGGTATGATGGGATCGACCTCGCCGGCAACTCCTGCCGACTGCTCGTCATGAACGGCCTGCCTCATGGAACGTCCGACTATGACATGTACCGCATGAATGTCATGGCCAACTCGTCGGTCAATTCGCTGCTGGCGCAGCGCGTCGAGCAAGGCATCGGGCGAGGAACGCGCGGCGGAGCCGACTACTGCGTCGTGATCCTGACCGGCGAAAAGCTCGTCGGATGGATCGGCCGGCGCGCCAACCTCGACCAATTGACGGCGAGTACCCGCGCCCAGCTGAGGATGGGCCAGGAGATCAGCGAGGAAGTCACGAAATCGACCGAGGTCTTGCTGACCGTGATGAAGTGCCTTCAGCGTGACCACGATTGGGTTGCCTATCACGCCTCCGAGCTCGCGGAAGCCGCGAAGGCCGTGCCCGTCGACAATATCGCACTGCGGATGGCTAGTGCAGAGAGGAAGGCTTTCCGGCAACAGCGCCTGGGCCAGTACGAACTGGCTTTGTCGACGCTCGAGCAGCTTATAGGAGATCCCGAGGTCGCCTCGGATGCAGAGAGGACCGCCTGGTTGTCCGCGTCGGCAGCCCGCATCGCCCACCAAATGGGAGACGACGCGCGGGGACAACGGCTGCAGACTAACGCCTTCTCGGCCAACAACAACCATTGCCCGCCGAAACAGCGCGCGCAGTATCGACCGCGACCGATACCCGGAAAACAGTCTGACGCTATCGTCAAAAATCTTCTGCAGTACGAGCGGCGCGCGGCGCTACTGGCCGATTTCGAGGTAACGCTCGCCGACTTGGTGCCGGGAGCCTCCCCGCGACGTTATGAAGCCGCGCTCGCCGGTCTGGGATCCTATCTCGGGTTTGATTCCGACCGCCCCGAGCAGAATTATCGAGTCGGGCCCGACGTGCTCTGGCGGACCGATGCCAAGTTTGATTTCATAATCGAGGCGAAGAACGAGAAGTTGGAAGACAATCCGCTCTACAAGAAAGATCATGCCCAACTGCTCGAAGCTGAGCACTGGTATCGCACCACTTATCCGGGCCGAGACTCAGTGCGCGTTTCTGCCTTACCCGAGCCTATTGCCGACGCGAAAGCCACTCCAGCAGGCACGTTCGCTCTGCGTCTTGCCGATGCATCGAAGCTCGCAGCTGCTGTGCGCGAGATGCTTGCGGAAATGGTAGCAGCGCCGGGTGACGAGGCGGCACTGCGCGAGCGATGCGAGGAGTTCCTCAGGAAGGCCGATCTGAAGCCCTATGGCATCAAAAAGACATTTCTGAAGCCGTTTACCTGATGGACGCAGCGGAGAGGCAACGGGCTTTTCGCGGCGTTGATCTTGAACCGCAGCCGCTCGACCAGGAATCGCGTGATCGACACCATCATCCACTCACTGGTGCGAGGGGAAGGTTTTGCGGTCTCGTCGTGGCGATTGATGCACTCATTTCCCGCTCTAAGGGCTTCCGGCCGTTGCTCCCGGGAGGGGCATGATGCATCTCAGCGTCATCGTCTACACGTGTTGCCACCATCGACAAACCCGTCTCCGCCTGCACTCGATCTTCAGCCCTTCGCCGGCTTAGTGCCGTTGGCTACTGCGGCGTCTGCTGACTTCTGCCCCCCATGCCGACGCCTTGCGGCACCGGTAATACACCGGTTGCCGGGGCCAGGACGACAGGCCTCCGAGGGTAAGACGTCCGACCCGAGCAATATACCTGTCGCATCTACGGCTGCACCCTCCGGGCGATATCGGGCTTCAGCAATTTCCGCTCCCTCATCCGGATGAGGACGCCTATTATGCGCTACCTGTTCGTCATTGCGGCACTTTGCTTACAGCTTCCAGACTCCACCTCGCGGCGACGCCGTTGCTGCTCGGCTAACGGCTTCATCGGGGCCCGTAGAGGAGGCTCCCCCAAGGCGTCGACCGGACACCGCTCCGGTCAAATCCGCCATGCCCTGCGCGCGAAAAGAGGCCGCCCCAAACATGTGGGGCGGCCAGTGAATGTTCGTCGCGGGAGGAAGAGTACGACGAACGAATTCATCACTTAGCGCATCAGCGTCTTCCAACCGACACAGGTCGATTGAGCCGTCGCTTTCTGGGTTCAGAACACGGCAGCGGCACATCGACCCGCGTGTGTCTGGAAGTACGCGCCTCGAATCAAACGCACGTCCGTTTGCCGCTGCACAATAGCCACTTGGCAATCTTGATTAATGCAATGGCTAGGATATCGACGCCGAATTTCAGCACAGAATACGTATTTCGAGGGATTTTCCGCCCATGGTGGCAGTGCCTCTATCCGCGATTTTTGCGATGCAAGTGACTATTCGCAGAAGCGCCGGACGCGCGGCGCTCATAATGGCAGGCGCCAAAGCTACTCACTTGCAGCCAACGGGGCCGATTGTTTCCGTCTCGTCGAATGGAGCCTCGGCGACTGCTTTGTGTCGACAATCGGCACGGCCTCAGACGTGAAGCACTCGATGAAGTTGAACTTTGTCGCATCACGGCTCTCCTGAAAGCGAGGTGTCGATCTTTGCATTGAGACCCTTCAGCATGCCTCTCTGGGCCTGGCGACGGATCGCTGAGGTTGCGAGCTGCTTAATCGCTAGCTCACGATCTTGATTCCCGTCCAGCGTCATCCTGGCTATGAGACCCCGCTCCTTCTTACGGTTTTCAAATTGATCGGCGACAGTCGCCTCGTCCCTAGAGCCTCGCCTTGCTTGCCCGCCCACTCTGTTTGCGCTTCTGCCGCGTCGAGCCTCTCCTGGCTGTGCTTCTCGCTTTGGCTGAACCTTCGGTTCACGTCCCGGCTCAACGACCTAGGTCTCACCACCATTCCTATTGGCTAGACTGCTGCGGACATTCGACCGACCTCGGTCGCTTGGCTCTCGAGCAGCCGCCGATAGATTCCGCCGGGCCGCTTAGTCAGCGCGGCATGCGTGCCCTGCTCGGCGATGACACCATCGTCAAACACCAGAATGCGGTCGAGGCCGCGCACCGTCGACAGCCGATGTGCGATTACAATCGAGGTGCGACCCTTCATCAGCCGCTCCATCGCCTCCTGGATGAGCGCTTCCGATTCCGAGTCGAGGCTTGAGGTTGCCTCGTCCAAGACCAGCACCGGCGCATCCGCCAGAAAGGCGCGCGCTAGTGCGACGCGCTGCCGTTCACCGCCCGAGAGCTTGACGCCACGCTCACCGACCAGCGTGCCGTAACCCCTGTGCAGCCGCAGGATGAACTCGTGCGCATTGGCAAGTCGCGCCGCCCGTTCGATCGCGCCCATGCCGGACCCGGGCCGGCCATAGGCGATGTTCTCGGCGAGCGAGCGGTGGAACAGGACCGGCTCCTGCTGCACGACCGCTATCTGGCTGCGGAGCGATTGCTGCGTGACTAGAGCAATGTCCTGACCATCGATCAGAATGCGGCCGCCTGAGACATCATAGAGCCGCTGCACAAGCTTGACGAAGGTCGTCTTTCCGGAGCCAGAGCGGCCGACCAGACCAACGCGCTCGCCGGCGCTTATGTCGACCGATAGCCTGTCATAAAGCGGCGCCCCATCGCCACCATACTGGAACGTGACATCGTTAAATACGATCTCACCGCCGCCAATAGCAATCGGCCTTGCATCCGGCGCGTCCACAATCCCAATCGGCGTATCATGGATCGCGACCAGCTCCTCCATGTCGTCGACCGAGCGCTGGAGGTTGTTGATGTACATGCCGACCTCGCGCAGATATGCGTGGATAACGTAGTAGCTGGTCAGCACATAGGTGACGTCGCCAGGCGAGGCGAGCCCCGCCATCCACAGCAGCACCGAGCCGCCGATCACCGACGCCCGCAGGCACAACTGGAGTGAGAGCTGAGACATGGCGGCGTAGTTGTAGCGAAGCCAGGTTCGCCGCAACCGCATCCGCCAGCGGTTGATGGTGCGGGCGAGCCGAGCATCCTCGCGCGCTTCCGCGCCGAAAGATTTCACCACCGCATTGCAAGTTAGCGCGTCGGCCAGCGTGCCGCCGACTTTGGTATCCCAGGCGTTGGAGACCCGTGCGGCAGGTGCAATATAGCGGACTGAGTATGCCGCCGTCATCCCGATATAAATCGCCGCACCTGTCGCGATCACGCCACCCAGCGCAAACCAATGCAGCCCGAGCAGAATCATCGAACCGACCAGTACCGTCAGGGACGGCAACAGGACCATCAGAATGGTATTGTTGAGCAGGTCGAGGGCCCACATGCCTCGCGTGATCTTCCGCACGCTCGAACCGGCGAAGGAGTTGGCGTGCCAGTCGGTTGAGAACCGCTGGATGCGCATGAACGCGTCGCGCGCCACGTCCGACATCGTCTGAAGCGTGAACGGAACGATTGCCTGCAGACCTATGAGTCGCAAGATCATCGAAACCAAGCCGAGGGCGACGATGCCGCCGAAAGCCGCCAGCGCCGCATGTCGCGCCGCCTGGTTGTGAGGTCCTGATGTCAATGCGTCGACCAGACGGCCGGAGTAGATCGGCATGAACAGGTCGGCCGCCGTTGCACCGAGGAAGCCAACCAGCACGAGGGCGGCGCGGTAGGGCTGAAGCAGCCAGTAGCGAAAGACGAACGGGAGTACCGCCCGCATCGCGATAGGACGTTTATCAGCTAGAGCCGTCATGCTGCAATCCGGCCATTGCCAGCGTGAAAATCGGCTCCATCTGAATTGAGCCATGCGTCGCAAGGGCGCGATCGCGCACCGGCATTCGGCCGGCATTCCTTCTTCAAGCGAAGCGTTCGATGCCAACCATCTGAGCCCCTCGGACCGAGCTCCGTCGCTTTCCGCGGAAGCCTGGCGGCCTCATGCGAGTGAGAACGTCTCCCCTCATTCACCATTAGGGACCTTAAGAATTCGCTCACTATGACGTCTGTGCGCGAGGAAGACCTCCGCTTCGAAAGATTACGTTCGCCGCAAAGCAGATCTCGCACGACGACGACGGCCCGCTTGTTTTGTGAAGCTTCTGTGCAGCGTGAACGGTCGGCGACACAAAGAGCGTCCATCATGGTGTTCGAAGAAAAGAAAGGATCGCATTTCATGACAGCAGGCGGGGAGACAGCACACCCATCAGGCGGGGCGAGATTTATGTTGGATCCCGAAGACGCGCGGGATGCTCATGCTGTGCCAGTGTCGGTCATCTCAATCAATTGCTAAGGCTGGTAGTTGACTTGGGCGCAAAGCGTCGCAAGGCGGATCCGTAGATAGCCTGTTACGTAAGTACTGAGTGGATAATTGGCAAAATTGGCCTCTTGCCGGACATCGCTTCACGGCAAGGGACATCGGGTGCAAGCGCGATTGAGACCGACCAACTTGGCGCTCTGCAGATCTGAAACAGATCGACCACATGGCCATCGAGGCTTTGAATTTCCAGGAGCCAGCTGCTCCCGCTAGCGAGTCGAGTGAACACTTTGGTTTGCCGGTCAGAAGACTGCCTGCGGGCCACGAAAGCCTTGCAAAAAGGCGCACCGATGCAAAACGCCTAATCAACGGCCGCCAGCCACCAGAGCTGAAGCCGTGAGACTGCCTTCGGTTATCAGAGTTTCGAGTGCGACCAGAAGATTGAGACCAAGACCTCGGAAGCGTCACTATCCGCGATCTGAATGCGTTGCATCCAAAAAATCGATTTCACCAACTCACCTAATGCCGGGTAGGAAAAACGCCAGCCATTGAGCAAGATGGTAGATTTCCTGTCGGGAAAACTACGATGAGTATGTCATCATGGACGCGGCAACCCACTTATAGGCGCGGTCTTCGACGACCCTGCACCAACAGCCGTATTGGTGGCAAGGGCGCCTGCAAGCGCGAAAAGCGATGTTCATCCCCTCCCTTTGAGCTAGACGGGCCGATCGCGCTGCGCCGGCCCCTGCCCGCAACAGCTTAGCGACACGTTAAACCAGCGTATGTTGAGGCAGCAACCAAGGAATGCATTGACCGTCACGCGGGCTCGCCCCCAGAATTCTATGTTCTTGGCGACGGTGAAGCCAACCTCTATCCCGCTCGGGCCGACCGTGGATGAGATACCGCGGCGGGCCGAGTGATCCTTCTCGCAAGCGCTGCGACCACTGATCTCATGGTTAAGCTCTCAGATGCGGCACGAGTAGCGCAACGGCAATTTCATTGCGCGGGCACTTCTCGAGGATATTCAAGATGAACGTACAGGACTTCACTCGACTCAAAACACACGCGCTGCCACGGCATTTGCGGCGGCTCGAAGCCGAGTCGATCGAAATCATGCGCGAGGTTGTCGCCGAGTTTAAGAAACCGGTGATGCTCTATTCGATCGGCAAGGATTCCAGCGTCATGCTGCACCTTGCCGTGAAGGCCTTCTATCCGGCAAAGCTGCCTTTCCCGCTGATGCACATCGATACGACCTGGAAATTCCGGGAGATGATCGCCTTTCGCGACGAAACGGCCAGACGCATCGGGGGCGATCTGATCGTCCATGTGAACAAGGACGGCATCGCGCGCGGCATCAATCCCATCGAGTCCGGCTCCGCGCTGCATACGCAGGTTATGAAGACCGACGCGCTCAAGCAGGCGCTCGACCTGTACGGATTTGATGCGGCATTTGGCGGCGCACGGCGGGACGAAGAGAAAAGCCGAGCCAAGGAGCGCATATTTTCGTTCCGCTCGACAGGACATGTCTGGGATCCGCGCAACCAGCGGCCCGAACTTTGGAGCCTGTTCAACACCCGCATCCGGCAGGGCGAAACAATGAGGGTGTTTGCGATGTCGAATTGGACGGAGCTCGACATCTGGGAATACATCATGTTTGAACGAATCTCCGTCGTCCCGCTCTATTTTGCGAAACAGCGACCTGTGGTGCATCGGAACGGAACGTTGATCATGATGGACGACGAGCGGCTCCCGCTCCGGCCAAATGAGACCGCCGAGATGCGGACGATCCGCTTCCGCACCCTTGGGTGCTACCCCCTGAGCGGGGCCATTGAGTCGGAAGCCACGACCATCGAGGACATCGTAGCCGAAATGCGCGTTGCGAAAGTATCGGAGCGCCAGGGGCGTCTCATCGACACGGATGAGGCAGCTTCGATGGAGAGGAAGAAGCGGGAAGGATACTTTTGATGGATACGGACGCTGTTCGCTGTATCGGCGAGCCCGTTAGCAAAGATCAATTGCGGTTCATCACCTGTGGCTCGGTCGATGACGGCAAATCGACGCTGATCGGGCGCCTCCTGCACGACAGCAAGATGATCTATGAGGACCATCTGCAGGCGCTCGCGCGCGACAGCGTTAAGCATGGC
The DNA here is from genome assembly GCF_059803455.1 of Bradyrhizobium sp. UFLA05-108. Classification (NCBI taxonomy): domain Bacteria; kingdom Pseudomonadati; phylum Pseudomonadota; class Alphaproteobacteria; order Hyphomicrobiales; family Nitrobacteraceae; genus Bradyrhizobium; species Bradyrhizobium sp. UFLA05-108. The sequence goes on from NZ_JBANAZ010000034.1 coordinate 58,434, forward strand.
ACGACGGGCGAAGAGATCGACTTTGCCCTGTTGGTCGACGGCCTGGAAGCTGAACGCGAACAAGGTATTACCATCGACGTCGCCTACCGGTTCTTCACCACGTCGCGCCGATCGTTCATGGTCGCCGATACGCCAGGTCACGAACAATATACCCGCAATATGGCGACCGGCGCCTCCAACGCGCAGCTCGCCATCATTCTGATCGATGCGCGCAAGGGAGTACTGGTGCAAACCAGGCGCCACTCGTTCATCTGCTCGCTATTGGGCATCCGGCATGTCCTTGTAGCCGTTAATAAAATTGACCTCGTTGACTACCGGAAGGATGTCTACGACGGCATCGTGAGCGACTACGTCGGCTTTGCTTCGGCGCTCGGCTTCAAGTCGATCGTTCCAATCCCAATCTCAGCCAGACACGGCGACAACATCATCTACCGATCCGGCAACACCGACTGGTATCACGGCCAGTCCCTGCTGGATTACCTCGAGACTATCGACATTCAGCCCGAGACGACCGACCTGCCCTTCCGCTTTCCGGTACAGTGGGTGAATCGTCCCAATCTGGATTTCCGGGGGTATGCGGGCACGATCGCCTCCGGAAACATCGCGGTTGGCGAAGAAATCATCGTGGCGGCATCGGGGCGCAGCTCGCGCGTCACACGGATTGTGACCCATGATGGTGATCTTGCAAGTGCAGAAACTGGCGATGCAGTAACCATCACGCTCGAAGATGAGATCGATATCAGCCGCGGCGATGTCTTGGCGGACCCCACGCAGCGCCCCGACGTCGCCGACCAGTTTGCCGCTCATCTGATCTGGATGGATGAAGAGCCGATGATGCCGGGTCGCTCCTATGCATTTCGGATTGGCACGCAATCGATTGCTTCGGGCAACGTCACGCGTATCAAATACAAGATCGACGTCAATACCCGTGAGCCTCCCCTTGCGGCGGCCACGCTGGGCCTCAACGATATCGGCTTCTGTCACGTCGCGACCACTCGGCCTGTGAGCTTCGATCCGTACCACGTCAATCGGCGCACGGGGTCCTTCATCGTGATCGACCGCTACACCAACCGTACGGTTGGTGCGGGAATGATTGATTTTCCGCTACGCCGCTCGAGCAACGTCGCCTGCCAACCGATGACGATCGGCATGCAAGAACGTGCCGCACTCAAGCGGCAGAAGCCGTGCATCATCTGGCTCACCGGCCTTTCCGGCTCCGGCAAGTCGACGATTGCCAATATCGTCGACCAGAAGCTGTTCGCGTTGTCGCATCACACGATGCTGCTGGACGGCGACAATCTCCGTCACGGCCTCAACCGCGATCTCGCTTTCACTGAAGCAGATCGGATCGAAAACATTCGACGAGCTGGTGAAGTGGCAAAACTGATGGTTCAAAGCGGCCTGATCGTCGTTTGCTCGTTCATCTCGCCCTATAAGGCGGACCGGGACATGGTCCGCAACCTCGTGGGGAAGGGAGAATTCGTCGAGGTCTTTGTGGATACGCCAATAGACGAATGCGTCCGGCGTGATCCGAAGGGCCTTTATGCCAGGGGAAAGTCAGGCAATATCAAGAACTTTACTGGCATCGATGCCCCGTACGAAGCGCCGAACGCGCCGGAGGTGCACTTGAAGACACTGGACGAGCCACCGGAGCAGTTGGCGGATCGGGTTCTGGATGCGCTTGCCACCCAGGGGATCATTTCCCTGACATAGCTGGACAGAGGTACCCAACGCGAAATCAAATGGGGCGAAGTTAGCTTCGCCCCTCAACTGCGCAACTCTTCGGCTGGAATCTAATCACGGGTCATGGCGGAGATCGCAATTCGGCTGACCAGTCCAGATTTGCGAAAAGCGCTCCAAAGTAAGCGTCGCTAACAGGTCTAGCCAAGCTGACAACAAGCTGACGATCTGATGTTGCATTTGTTCGCAGGCCGCTGTTGAGCCACGGTCGCCTTACCCCGAAGTGTGGACCGCCGATCTGTAGTCCGAGCCTTTGGACTTGCTGACTGACTTGCATGTGGTGCAAGTGCAGGGCAGCTAGAGACGCTCTTGAGACCGGCGAGCATGATGAAATGGACTGAATGACCAAAAGAGCATTAGCCAGAAGCGCAGGTCAGTCGATCAGGTGAAGCGCTTCATCCTCGTCGGCCAGCCACTCCTCTTAAGAGTTCACTGCACTGTTAGCGCCCAGCTCCAGGCAGACAGTAGCCCACCCACATGAAACGCGTTTCCGTTTGCGAGCTTGAATGGAGAATTCCATGGCCTCAAAGGATGTCCACGCACGTGAAACCTTTCGAAATTCTCATAGCACCATCCTTTCTCTCTCGATCAGAGCAAAGACATGCTATCATTCGCGCGAACTAGAAGAAGGAGGTTCATACGGCCCAAGTCTCCTTGACTTTGCATTTTTGGCCGGATGGGCGTGATTAACGGAGATGCGCGCGGCAACCACGATCTGTAGCTCGCGGCGCGACTGACGATCTCCAAGACATTTTTTCATGACATCTTCCTGTTGGACTGAAAACCGCGGTTACCGCCTAGTCTTAAGGCGAAAGCACAATTTTGAGGCGCGGGCGATATCCGCGGCGTCATATTGAAGTGATAGCGCATATCGACGGAACTTCAGAAGGATAAGCTTCGTTCAAAACAGTGAGCTTGTTCAATGATGAGCCTTGGCAACCGCACATGTGCTCCAGGCCTTGATCGATAGAGTGGTAGCATGACGATTTCAAGCGCACGGCACGTGATGATCATCGGTGGCGGCGCCAGCGGTGTCCTGCTCACCTATCAATTGCTGCATCAGCCAACCAGCGATCTACGCGTCACGCTGATCGAACAGCGTTCCGACATCGGACGCGGCATTGCTTATCACACGGGCAATCCTGATCACCTGCTCAACGTACGCGCCTCAAACATGAGCGCGCTGCCCGACCAACCGGATCACTTCTGGCGTTGGCTGACCTCGCGTGACGCGGACGCGTCGCTGTACCGCGATCCTTATTGCTTTGTGCCACGACGCGTCTATGGCGACTACATCGCCAGTTTGCTCGAGCAGCAGACATCTGAGCCGACGGACGCACCGCGTTTGTCGATCGTGCACGGGACTTGCGTCGATATCAACGAAGGTCCTGCCTTCGTGTCGGTCAAGCTGGCTGACGGGCGATTGCTGATGGCCGACACAGTCGTTCTCGCAACCGGACATGATACGAGAGCTAACCGGCCGGCTCATGCGAATCCCTGGGCACCACCGTCGACTGCTGGCGTCGACACCGATGCCACCGTACTGATCCTGGGCACGGGGCTTACCATGGTCGACTACGTTCTGTCGCTATTGCGCGACGGCCATCGCGGGCCGATCATCGCGATGTCACGGCGCGGCCTGCTCGCAAAACCCCACCGCCACATCGATGCTTTGCGAATTGAAGAGGGGGATGTTCCTTTCGGCGCCAGCATTAGCAACCTGCTGCGCTGGCTTCGTGATCGCATAGACCAGAATGCGGCCCAAGGCGGCGACTGGCGCAGCGTCATCGACGGCCTTCGACCCTATACCCAACGGCTGTGGCATGAGCTTCCGCTGGCATCGAAACGCCGCTTTCTCGAACATGCGCGCGCTTGGTGGGACGTGCATCGTCATCGGATGGCTCCGGAAGTCGGAGCACGCATCACCCAGACGCTTGACAGAGGTCAGCTCGCCCTGATGGCAGCAAAGGTGATCAGCGTCGAGCCCAACACGACCGGCGCCAGAGTGAAGTACCGCAGGCGGGGCGATGCCAATCCTGTCGACATACAGGTCGGCGCCGTCGTCGATTGCACCGGCATCGTCAAAGATCCGCGCGCTACGCTCAATCCGGCCGTGCGCAGTCTATTCGATCGTGGCCTTTGCCGCGTCGATCCGCTCTGCATTGGCATCGAGACTGATCGCAATTGTGCGGTCATCAGCCGCGCCGGCACGGCTTCGCACCGCCTATTCGCGGTGGGTCCGCTCACGCGCGCGGCCTTTTGGGAGATCATCGCGATACCTGACATTCGCAACCAGTGCGCGGCACTCGCGGCGCTCCTCGCCGATACCGCCGGAAAGCATCAACCCGTCGCGCACCTCGAACGCGTCTGACTGCTGACGCTCCCGCGAACGGTTGCTTCGGCCCCTGCTGGGGTCGTGCCAGCATGGGCGGCCCTATTCCCCTTACCTGAACTGCTCTCCTGCGTTCAAAACAGACCGTCCAGCTCTCGGATACTGCCAAGATTTCAAAATCCGTCAGGTACGGCCGTAATGTTGCCGAACACAAGCATTGTATGGGCGACTGCTGTCTACCTTCAAAAGGTGCAGCCCGCACAGACATTCATGAGAGCGGCACGACTTCCCGCGGCGAGCACGCCGTTCCAGATTGAGGTGACAGCCGTCGACCTCGATAACAAAGTTGAACATGAGACGATACCTCCTATCGGCCTACCTCGTCCTTCTCGCCCTGCCTCGGATTGCCCATGCGGCCAAATCCACCGAAGAGCAGATGCTGAAGCTCTCTCCGGAAACGCGACTTGAGCAGCGTTGCGATGCACGCGCGATGGGAGCGATCGGCCGCGAGCACCAGGGCTTTCGGCCCGATGAATTCGTCGCCTATGCTTTCGCGGATCCGGTCATTCGCGGCCATGCCATAGCCGCGGGCGGCGCCGCATTGCGAAGCCGCGGCGTGTGGTACCACGTCGCGTATCGCTGCGAAACGAGCGACGACGGCCTAACAATTCGGTCATTTAGCTATACCCTCGGGACGCCAGTCCCCAGACCCGAATGGGATCAGCACTATTTGGTGCCTTAAGATGACAAGCGCAGAGGGTTCAGAGCTGCGAAGCACACTCCGCGCGGTGTTCGCATTGTCTCACCCATCAGCAGCCTTTCCCTGCCTGCATCGCCGCGTCCGGCTCATCCGTTGCTCCAAGTGATGTTTAGACAAGCAGACGTGCAGGTGGGCTTGGCTTAGAGGGCATGACGAAGGGGACCGCTAACCAGCATCTGATGGAAGTGAGCAGCAAGTAGGGGAGGTGCGACATGCGTGGACGGACATGAGTGGACGGATAAGCGTGCGCGCGGCTTGCGCGGCGGCGCGTTATCTGTTGATAGGCCCGCGCCACAAACGCAGCATCTCACGTTGCTTCAATGCGTCATGAAGCTGATCTACAGCGCTGGAATGGAACGTTCCAGCCTCGCAAACTTACTTGGTCAAACGGCGAGCCTCATCCTGGTCTGCCAGCCGCTTCACGTAGAAAATGACTGAATATCCGTGCAGCATCCCTTGCCTGCGGCGAACATAGCCGGCGGTCTCATAGAGTTTTTGAGCCGCTACTTGGATCGTTGTCGTATCGAGCACGATGCACTTGAACCCCAGAGCAACGGCTCTCAATTCCAATTCACGAAGGAGGCGCCTTCCAAACCCTCGTCGTCGAAAGGCCGGATCGACCCGCATACGCTTCAGCTGTGCAACGTCAACATCAACAGGCTTCAATCCTCCCATGGCGACGAGTCGGGAACCAATATAGGCAGTTAGGAAGTAGCCGCCCGACCTGATATATACTTCGCCTACATTGCTTAAATCATCCTCCCACGCGCCTTCTGGGCCACGTGCACCACCATGTTCGGATGCAGCTCTATGCAGATGCCACACATCATCGGCATCCCCTGACTCAAAGCGACGAAAGATCACCTCGTCGTGAGACATCGACATCCGCTGCTGACTGGCATCAGAGGCCTGCCCTTTTCCCGTCATTATCCTTTTGTCCACGCAGATAGCACCCTCAAGCTTATTGACGCGCCGTCGGCAAGAGCCGCTGCAAAAGGACAGCGTCAATACTTTCAGATGCCTCAACTCCGACAAGTGGTCGACCAGGCTCGACCGTATATTTCAAAGCCGTGGTATGGTGCATCAGGGTAAACCGATCCAACGCTGGAACACAGGAGTCGCACAGCCTTCGGACTTCATTGTCGCCGTGCTCAATGACGGGTGAAATGGTTGCACCCCCAGGAAAGACTGCTTTTCCTTCCAGCCAACCTGGCTTGAGACACGCGCCTTCCTTGTCCTGCGCCAACCAGCGGAATACTTCGTGAATGTACGCCTGCGGATAGTATTCGGACAGTCGATATACATCCGTGAAGAATTGCGGTTTCTGAAGGAAAAGCTCTTTGCCGATCAGCAGCACTGAGACAGCCACAATACGGGCAGAGAATCTGCCGCTTGGGCCAAGCCTATTCTTGTAAGGATTCTTTGCGTAAAACACGCGGAATTGGCCAAATAGATCCGGCGACATATGTTCAAAGCGCCTCAGGACATGATTGGCTGCCTCAAGGTGCTCCACGCACAGCGCAAGACATTGACGCGCGTCAGCGGCATCTCGCAACGCGAGCGGAGCATCGATCGCCAACTGTAATTCGCTTTCGATGAATTGATGGCCTAAGCAAAAATCTCGTTCCTCGACGCCGGCCACTCCGAGGCAGTATACACGCGGATCGTTCTGCACCGGATTCGTAAGTATCATATCCTCATAGGAGAGGACATCAATGCCAGGCTGCCGCTGACGGGTTAAGCGGGCAAGACGACCTAGCGCTTCCCCTACCGTCAATTCGGCGTCTTCGGGATGGAGGCCGGCAAACGCGGACAAGTGATAGGCACAATTGGTGAGATACTGGATGTCTGTCTTAGCGATCTCGAAATCGGACTGCGGTAGCCGGCGCAACAGCGCATCATAGTCCGTGTCAGCCACAATCGCGCTGATAGCGCGACCGAGTGCCCTAACCGCTTCATCCGGCCGCTCGCTGCCTTTGATCTCCGCAATACGATGTGGCAATTCATCGACGACAAAGTTGCTGAATCGCCCAAGCGGTCGTTTTCGTTGTCGAGGATCAACGCTATCGGTCACATGAGAAATATGTCTTGCGCGCAGTAGCGAAGCGGTTCTTGGGCGGAAGGGGAAATACTGCCGACCATAGCAAGCACTCACCGGCCCTGGCTAAAAACAGCTTGCATTTCGGCAGTCGCCCCGTATCGGGCGGCCGGTGAGTAGTCGTGCTTCTCGATAAGATCTTTTCGTTTGTCTAAGATCCTGCTGTCGGTGCGCGCGACTCGATCAAGCACATGGTTGGAGAAAAATTGCAGCGATACCGCGCCCGAATTGATGATGCCCGAGGTGGTTAGCGTAAGCACGCCTTCGTTTGAAATACTGACGAGTCCCGCTTCATTTAGTTTTTTAAGCTCGCGACGAAAATATTCTTCCATGGACACGCCAAATTCCTTCTCGAAACGAAAAAGCGACACTCCGCTACTTCGCAACGCGAGCATCACCGTTCTGCGCATCAGATCGTCTTGCGACAGGACGACGCCCTTCCACACCGGCTTCGCGCCAAACTCAACCCGTTGTAAGTAGCGATCTAAGTCTGCCTCGTTGTAGAACTGGCACTGACTCATGTAGCCAAATCCGCCAGCCCCAAATGGGATCAGGTTGTTGTCGTTCCAGGAATCGTATTTGCGGCGCTGCTGGACAGAGTGCGGCTGAGACTTCTTGGTCCAACAGAAGATTGGGCCATGACGATAGCCAAGCCGCGTAAGGATGTGCTCCGCCATGAAATGCATGATGATGCGTTCCTTTGCCCCAGCGAATTGGTAGCGCCCTTTGCTCAAATGGCGGGCTACGGGGTCCGTCGATTTGAACAACAATGGGAAGATGTTGAACTTCTCCGCTCCCATATCCAGGAGACCGATGAGCGAATCATACCAACTCCGGAGCGTTTGCTGCGGCAGCCCATAGATAAGGTCCAGCGATAGATTCTGAACGCCCAGCTCATCCAGCAATTTTACGAGTTGTCTCACCTCGTCCACACGGTGCCCGCGGTTCAATATGCGCAGAATGTTTTCATCGAGACTTTGAACACCCAACACGAAGCGGTTTACGCCGCCTGTTAGCATTGTGGATATGCGATCTGCGGCGTCCGCTTGCTTCCCAAGAGAAGGGTGTAATTCGAAACTTACTTCGGACTTCGATAGATCAAAGCGCTGTCTGATCATGTCAAATAGCGTCTTGAGTTGTGGGTTGGTCAAGATTGAGGGGGTGCCACCTCCAAAGAATGCTGTCTCAATTTCCCTACCGGCAAGCGCCGCGTCCGACCAACTCATTTCCTTATTGAGAGCCGCCAGATAACGTTCCACTCGCCCGGAACGCGGGTTGATTTCCTTGGCGAAGTGACAAAAGGTGCAATACTGATTGCAGAAGGGGATGTGAAAATAGAGATCAATTGACGAGGTAATCTCACTCAACAATTTTTCGGCATTCAGCTCTCCCATTGCTTTGAGGGGTGGATATGTGCTGACGAGATAATCGTTGTAGGTGTCAAGGTGCAGTTTGCGCGCCCTCAGCATGTCGAGGTTGATTTCGTACGAGCGGTCAATCGCAAACTCCAGTGCCTCGGAATAGCTTGGCGCGCGCATTATGGAGAATCCTTTAGCGTTCGTGTGAAGGACGCGACGACACGCTGGCGTCAGAGGGATGACATTCTGTTCGGGTTCGATATGGGCGCCGTGCACCTTAATCAGCACCCGGATTCGCTGCCCCCGGCCCCACGCAGTCACATCCTGCGTTGCCATCGGCTCGGCGACACCGACGCGACTTTGATAGTTCGGCACGGATAACGACAGCAGCACCTACATGCCGCAGCGAACCTCCAGGCGCCGCACCGGGCGGTGCAGCGTCCATCGCATTCACTTAGATCAGTCGAGCACGCGTAATTCAAATCCTGGACAATGAGACCACCACATGTTGCGCATCCTTCTTCAATTCCAGCAATTGGCGTGCCATCGAAGACGGCCCGCCAGTCTTGCTTGGGGATGAGCGAAACTATCTGCTTCGCACCGCACCGACGAAATACTTGCGCGCAAGCGTTCGGTTCAGGACAAGCGTCTAAAATCGAACACGGTCTGAACACGACAACGCGAAAATATCGAGTGACGGCGGTTTCCCTCAATTCGGTTACCCGCTCATGAGCTTGGCCAGAGATCGCGTTAATATTCAAAGAAATGCGTTTTGACCGAGCGAGGCGACTGGCAGATCAGTGCGTCCAAGCAGCACTCGATGGAAAATTCCGCCTCGCCCCAAGAAACCGACCTTATCGCAAGTTCGAAGCCGGTTTCATTTGTCGTGTTAGGCGTCATCTGAACACGTGGTCGTTCGACCATTTCCGGATACGCTCTTCTGAGACTTCGAAATGCATGGTGTCGCGGAAGCCTACCCCGGAGTACCATCCCGCGGCATTGAGCAAGGGGATTAGGATCGCAATGAACCGCGGCACCGTCCTGCCGGTATTGGCCGGGGCTTCGAACCCGACAATCTTGAAATCAACTGCCGTTCCCCACGCGTGATTGGAGATTTTCGTGCTGACGGAGCCGTCGGTCGGCTTGCGCATACGCACGCAGAGCATGCCCTCGGTCGACAATACGCTCTCAAGGTCCGGCTCCGCGGCGAAAGCTTGCGCTAGAACGATCTTCAGGTCGGCTATCGCCGGCTCTAGGCCCTGCAATCGAAAGAGCGGCGACATGCGTTCGATGACGAGGTTTCGCTTGACGAGGTCCGATGCCCGCTCGTTCTGGCAATTGGTCGTCAGCGGGAGGTGCGGAGCGCCGAGCAGGGAGATCATGGTCTCCTCTTTCGCGCTTGAAAGATGCTTGTTGATAGGCAACAAGTCGGCTAGATCGACGCGCTGCGAATAGAACCGGGCGATCTCCGGGCGGCTACGACCGTCTTCCATGACGGCTGCACCCAAAGCCGTAATCACGCTCTCTGTTGCTGCGGTCATCGGCGCGTCAATGATCCCCTCCACGGTCAGCAACAACTCCTTGCTCGCAGATCGCACCTCGGCGGCATGATTGATGATCGGCCCCCAGTGCCCCGCCTCTTCCCGCAGTCCCAGGGCGGCGATCTCCACTGTCATCGCCGGACATTCCTTGCTGAGCTTCTGGAGCGCAAAGCCGGGCGAGGTGGAGAGACCGAAATTCTCGAGGTCCTTTGCTCGTGGACGCGGCGACATTTCTTCGTCAAAAATCTCGCGCAATCCTGCTTCCGGATTGCTCTGATAGTGGTGAAAGATGTCAAGCAGCTCCGCACGTGCGGCGAGCAAATCGAAGCTTATCTGAAACAGACCCGCCTCGGCCGTGTCGGCACTTCTATTCTGTGCGCTACGATCTCGGCCCTCGCAGTAGCGCCCGCTGCTTTCACGCATTCCAAGGCCAAGCAACAGCACGAATAGCCGCCGCAGCCGCTCCAGCGACGTCGCAGCGCCCATGCCAATTGTCTTAAACTGGTCATCGTACCACGTCAGCGCATCGCCCTTCAGATGCCCGCGAGGGTCACGAAAAGCCGGCTCCAGCGCGCGCGACATCCGGTCTGCAACCGGATCATGCGCCTGTAACCTGGCCTACGCTGCCGCGTAGGCGACCGCCATCCCGGCCGTGTAACCGATGCAAGCCGGACCGCGGTTCTTCCAGTCGTATCGAGCGATCGCCGAGGCCTTTGCGGTTGCAATGATGCGAGGCGTGATGGCGGCTAACGCCGACGCAGCATCGAACTGCGGGGCGATGAGGTCGAGCGGTTGGGCTTCTCCGTCCAACGCCCTGCTCAATATCGGCGACGTACCCGTCGGGGTCAAATTTGGCGATGGCATCTGCAGCGTTCTTGATGTCTTTGTCGAGTTGGGCCTCGCCCTGACACCAACCCCAAACAAGGACTTTGATATCAGCTTTACGCAAGGCCCCAACCAGGCCGAGATTATCTTTAACCTCGAACAGACCATCCTTGCCGTGCCCTCTGATCCAGGCATGATTCATTTTCATCTTGAGAAGGGCGCTCGCTACACCATCCCAATTGCGATATTTCTTTGATGCTGCAGCAGGTTCGAAAATAAAAGCTTCGTGCCCATACATGACGGTCACCTATCAATTTTTGGAATCAAAGATTAGAAATCGGCCTCCACTGAGCTTTAGTCACCACCGTTGCGGCTCCGCTTCTGCTGCGGGAGCGACCGCGGCCGTCCCAAGCATTCCCCGCGATGACGACGGTCCGGTAACTCCAGCGTCGGAAATCACTTCAATTGATGTTGTATCGCCTCGGCGCGCCGCTCTTCGGTCCGTCGAACATGATCATGAGCTCTAGACCGGACTGGTCTTGTCCAAGCACGTGAAGTCCTTCTGCCTTCCAATCGAGTGGGATATCATCGATGATCGCGACAGGGCTGAATGAACTATTCTTTGGGTCTATTGCATGCAGCGCAAACGAAATGCCCTCGGCCTGGGCCGGTCCACTCAAAATAAGGAGCCGACCGTCTGCCAGAACTGCAAGATCCCTGATGCCGCGCCCCTCAAGAAAATCGAGTTCGATCTCACGAACTTCTTTTCCAAGCGACATTGAGCGACCCGCATCGAAAAGTGCATCCAGATCCACTTCGACCAGATACGCTTTCGTCCCGATCACCGGCGCTCGCAGTCCCGCGTAAAGCTTGCCAGCGACCACGGCGAGGCCTTCGACGTTAAGGCCGTTGCCCGTCATCAGATCCCGCGTGAAGAATGCTTTCGCATGAGGTGCGATCAGAAGCGCCTCCGACAAGCGATAGCTCGTGGCGACCCGGCCCTTCTCGATCGGGCCTTTCGGACCGGCGGCCGCCGCCTTCGCAACCATGTCGCCTGGAACTCGCGCCAATATGAAGGACGAGGCACGGAATTTGTTGCTTTTGCGCGAGCCTCCGTGTGATCCGACAACGTAGAAGTCATTTTGATAATGCGCGACGGCTTCGCCGTCCAAATCCTTGAACTTGTCGACCTTGTTCGAGCACTCGTGTACGTGCGGTTCTTTTCCCACAATGTCGGCGGGCGCGGCGTCCTTGTCGATGATCCGGATCTTGCCCGCACCCGTGAGCCTCGATCCCTCGATCGTCGAAGCCTGGGCCAGCCGTCCTTGATCATCGATCGTGAGGCAAACGTGCTTTGCGCCGACGGGCGGCAGGCAGCTCACGCCGCTGATGTTGGTGGCTTCCTCTCCATCGTCATCGGTCAGCGGCCCGATGACCTCCATTATTGTCGATTTTATTGACGCTGCGTGAGCGGCGTACGGCGCTGAGACGACCAGAAAGGCCGACGCGAAGAGGTAAGCGACTTCACCAAGATTGGTTTGACGGGGCACAATCTACCTCCCCAGAATCTGAAATCGAAAACTTCAAAAAATGTTGTGTAACTATGGACGCAATTCTAAATCGCGTAAACGAGCCATTCCGCCTCACGTCTTGTTATCGCTGAAGACGCTCGCGACCTTTCCTTGACCTTTGCCTGCGACGACGATTTTTCCTGCGTCGCAATCGCTCCGCAAGCCGCGATCCGACCGAATTTTGTCGTCACAAGTGCAATCTCAGCAAAGTCTCAAATCAGCCGTCGAAAATGACGACGGCCCTCGTGACAGAAAAAAGTGCCCGCCGCCTCTCTCCTGCCATGCCACGAGGCAAGGTCTGAAACAGCGGGATTTCTCCGCGAGATGGTAGGGCACGGGCACCTCAGTCGACTTAAGCAAAGCCATTAGCCATCCTCCGGCTTTGGCCTCTCGCGCCGTTTCCTTTCGACGAAATCGTGCGGGCTCTCGTCCTCCGGGGGCGTATCAGCGCTCGTTCTATTCTCGACTTGCTCGATCAAATCTCGTAGCTCGCGCTCCCGGTCCGCATGCTCTGCCTTTTTGCTGGGCTTTCGTGTCGTCCGCTTATTCATTGCGATCTCATGCTCGCATGACAATTCCAGCAAGCGGCACGCACAGCATCACGCGGCTTTGGGGGCTCGCGGTGGGCGGCGGACCGCTTCGAGGGGACGTTCCTCACGTCGGCTGTCTCCCCTACCCGACAGTCTCTCCAGAAGCTCCTCCCAAACTTGCGCTTGCGAGTTCGTTGCATGGTCGAGTTTTTCCGGACTGAGGTTCGACGCCATGGAGGCCGACTTTCGTCCGACACCGATCGCTTCGTTCGTGAACTTGTCCGTCATTCTGTCTATGTACTCACGCGGCGTCATCCTGGCGTCCGTCGGCATACCCAAGTCCTCGAATTCCGGTTCGTCCGTGTCAATTCTTCGCTCTTGGAAAAAATGGTTCGAAGTCGGGTCTTGCCAGGACAGATATCCGCCCTCAAGTACCTGCCTTGGCTCGGTTATCGCTCCAGTGAACGAATATCTCACGCCGCTCGACTGCACCGGATCGAAATAGTGCGGCGTGTAGAAGTCTGACACGAGTAGGTTATTGACCGTGTATCCGAACTGCGCTGCTTCGGAGGGATCGCAAGCCTCAAGGAGGAAGTTCACCCGCCCCTGATCCGGCATCGGAGAGTCGCCCGGAACGAACCGGCTCCCGAACGGATCGACCAGCATTTCGATCATTTCGTGGCTACACGTTTGGCAGAGCACGTCGATATCGGGATTTGCGCGCACGAGCGATAACGGCTGGCCGTTTTTGTCCGTGTGAAAGCCGCCAGCACCGGGAGGGACTCTGCCCCCTATGACGATCGGCCATGTCCCGACCGGGACCTGGCCCAACTGCTCGAAGGCGTCGACGGTCGCCGAAATCCCCCACACAGGACCAAGATCTCGCGTAGCCTGCTTTTGCAGGGCGGCTGATATCTGCATCACAGCGCGCGCGGGTACAGTGTGGGATAAAGAAACCAGAGCTACCTGTCTAATCAACGCGGACATGCAATCCTCCTTGCCAGTTTCCCAAGGAGCGCCCAGCACTCAGAATAGCTCACGCGGTTAGGTTGTCAAAGGTCTCTTACACGTCGAGCGTCAAAGATTCACTTTGCATGAAGCGCAACGAGACTTCGTTGAAGTAAGTCTGAGTATGTCAGCTGGACTTACTCTTGGAGCTCAAACACGGGAGTATCTTCTCTTCGCGGGTTAAAATTCAAAGCGGCAGAATTAAGGACGGCTCTTCGATTAGGAGTATGAGAAGCTCTCATCCACCTACCGGAGAGAGGGCAATGCTCCGCGCGTTTCTGGTCGACCTGGGTCTCGCATGCATGCTGACGAGTCCTAAACGAGCGGTGCGCATCCGCGTCCGCTTGGGTCTCATGGAGACGGGCACGGCGCTGGAGGCCGCCAAGAGGCCGCTGGCTGCGCTCGACGCACACCACCGATCACACCTGAGGCGCTGGATCGGCTTTCAAGGGTGATGCGATGGCATGGTGAGAAGCACACCATGCTCGTGATACGGACAATCATCGAGTCTGAGGGCAATGAGTCAGCCCTGATCGCCCCCGTGATTAGTGCCGTCTCACAGGTGATTGTCTGGGGCCCCAACTGGGCGAATAAGGGACTACCTGGATCGAGGCTTTCGACTCGCTTCCACTACATCTTGGACACCATGCGGAGCATCAGCCTCTTCAACGATAGCTCGCTAGGCGGATATCTCGGGAACATCTTGCATAACAATCTGCTGCCCGTGTTTGAGCCGCCGCCCGCACCACCCAAGCCTAAGTGACCGTATCGGCGCCGTCGGCTCGGCGAGCCGCTCGCGGTTAAGATAGCCTGAAGGTGCCTCCGAGCGCATAATTCGGTCCAATGGGCGCCTTGCCTATTGAGGACATTCACAATGTGGGTGATGGGAATCTAATCCGACTTCTCGGGAACGTTCTCGCGCGTGCTGGGTTTCTGAATACCCTTCTCGAAGGGTACTTTGACGGCCCCAGCTCTCCCCCTGCCCCCTAAGAGCTGGGGCCTTTTTATGTGCCAACACTCGCAACACGAGACCAGAACGCTGACAACGATTTTACCGTCTCGGGTATGGCCCCTTTCAAACTTTGAAAGGCTCCCGCGGGACATGGAAGCTGGTAGTCAGGAGCCGATTGGCGCGCATCTGGTGACGGGAACCTTGGGGACCGCGGGCAGTTGATTAGGAGTCCCCGACAAGCGGAGTTTTTCCCATGCGCGAGAAGCGCAGGCTGGCGGCGCCAGTAGCGTCCGCCCGCACCACCAAGGCATCGATTGAGCCCCTGAGGACTGGTTATGCCTTAATCGTCGACGGCCATGTCAAGGCGACCTTCACCGCGAAACTGAGCGCCCTGGAAGCTGGCACACAGTTGAAGAACCGATTCCCTCGGCTTCAAGTCAAGATCTACGACGCCGAAAACAAGCTCAGCGAGGTCGTTGAGATCGGCCGCGCTTGACGCGCCGATCGGCGGCCGTTTGGAGTTGGCACTATCATGAGGCGAAGCACAATGGAGACCGGATGCTGGTCATCCGGCAGGACAAGCGCGTGCGACGTGCAAGCAGGCTTTATCGATTGACAGGGCTGCAAGACGGTGGTTGTTCGAAGCTGGCGACGAACGTCAACGCCACCATCCTCGAAATCGCAACGAAGCTCCTGCGCAATTGGCTGCCGTGCAGGATGTGTCGCAATTCGCAGCCCCATCGAGGAGGATTAATTGCAGGTACTTGTCCGAGACAACAATGTCGAGCAGGCACTCCGTGTTCTTAAGAAGAAGATGCAGCGAGAGGGCGTCTTTCGGGAAATGAAGCAGCGGCGGTCCTATGAAAAGCCGTCGGAAAAAAAGGTCCGCGAGAAATCTGAAGCTGTTCGGAGGGCCCGCAAGCTCGCTCGGAAGCAGGCGATCCGAGAAGGATTGCTGCCCGCGCCGCCTAAAAAGAAGCCTTTTGAGCGCAAGCCGCCCCTGCCGGAGATCAAAGCACGCGCGGACTAGGAATTTCAGTCCGCCGCGAAACGAGTACTTGAAGGTAAAACTCGGCCACTGAACAGCGGGAACGTCGATGGGCTTGCGAGATTAAACCCGGTCCTGGAGTGAAGACGCAAATGTTTGGCCATGAGGATCGACAAGGGCAGGAAGAACGGCAGATCTCTTTGGCGACCTGGCTAGCCGCACCCCTGAGGCCGCAGGACGGGCCTCCACCTTTATGCTGGCGCTTGCCTGGTCGTCTTATGGGCGGTAACTGGCCCCCTAGCCGCCAACGACGAACAAACGTCAACTCTGCATCGGCATCCAGGCCACCTAGCTGACCAAGACCGTTGGTACGGCAGCCTCTGCTCATCTCTACTCACAATGACCAGCGGCCCGCGACAAGCGTGCGCAATTGGATGCTTTCAGAAAATGTCATTTGCGGGCTATGCTTCAAAGTGCAGGCGCCTCGACTTGTTTACATCGAAAAATCTCCAACAGAATCAACGCTTGCCTAGCGAGCGTTGTATGGGCCCGCTTTTCAGCTTGTCGCCGATTTGAAGCGCATCATCCGCCGTTTCGCCGGCGAGCAACTTAGCTGGAGCCGGAAGATCGACGAGGCACCTTCGACACGAGCGAGCTCTCGCAATTGCGCCGCGCTGATAAGCTTTTGCATGAAGTCTTACACGTCAAGGGTCGTCTCGTTCTGCACTCACCGGTTTGAGCCGTCAGTCCAGAGGACGGATCAGGCACTGCACGGTCCTTTCATTACCATCGAGTGCTCATTCCCACGGCGAAGCAGTCAGGTTCAATGGATAAAGTGCACTTTCCCTTCCGTTCGTTTCCGAGAGAGCTTGAATCGTACGTGGCGTCATATTGTACGATCTCGATCGTATGAAGCGGCCCGACGCCGGTTGTGACAATCCTCGGGATCGTATTTGACTGCCCATTGTTGCGCAGCTGCCAAGGCTCAACGTCAAGGCCTAACGTCTATCGCAAGAGGTTAGAACAATGACCAATGTCGGCGAACTGAGGAGTGGATCTTGCGCCGGCGGTTACCGAACTCGCCGAAATACCGACGATGATTAGGTCCCGGCCTTGGCGCGCTTACTCCCGCACATCCGCACCCCTTGGCATTTCAACTGGATGCAGCGAGAGACCCCTAGAACGTGGAATAACCTCGATCCAGCTGCGTTTTGGCCCCAGCTGTGTCGCCTTTATCGACCATCGTCCGAGAACATGCATGAGTAAGCCCCTATGAAGGACGCAAGTCGGCTGCGTCGGGACGCTCGATGTTCCGGACATTTGGGAGACCACCCTACAAATGGTTGATTCATATCCGACGAATTTACAGGACCTGCGCGCTGCAATTCCTCCTGGCGGCCGGGTTTTGGAGATAACGACGACCACGGGCTGCGTCGTCGGATGCTCCTATTGTCCACAGGCCAAGTTCGCCGAACGGCAGAGAGCCGTGTCTCATGCAAAGCATCTTCGTCTCGACGATTTCAAGAAATGCCTGGCGCACGTACCAGCAGCTGTCGATATCAGCTTTTCCGGGTACTCGGAGCCCTGGCTCAACCCGGCTTGCACCGAAATGGTTGAGCATGCTTACGAAGCTGGCCATGGCATTCGGATTTCCACGACACTCGTAGGAATGAACGAGCGGAATCTACGACGCTTGCAAGCGCTGCAATTCCGGATTTTCCTGGTGCACGTCTTCGATGACGGCACGCACATGAACAGCCGCCTCGTCAGGCGCAAATTTGTCGATTTGATACGTCAATTGGTCGACGCAGACATTTCATCCATGCTTTTCGTCGTCATGGGAGAAGTCCATCCCGAGCTTGTCGAGATAATCCCCGAGGAAGCGCTGATTCGCTCGCGTCCGCTGAGCAGCAGGGGCGGAAGTGTCGATCCAAAGATCGTTGAGGCACGACAGCCGATCGCCGGAGCACTGACATGTCCCGACGAACGAGAACATCGTAATCTTCTTCTCCCAAACGGCGACGTTACGCTCTGCTGCATGGATTTTGAACGACGCCACATCTTGGGCAATCTTCTTCGCGATGAATATCAAGATCTCTTCAAAGGACCGACGTTCCGCGAAGTTGTCGATCGTATGCACGGAATGGACGGCTTTTTGCTTTGCCGAACCTGCGAATTCGCCAAACCAATAGCATCGGCCGCCTGATTTGTAAGAAGTCGACGCCTGCCCAGTCCAACACGAAGCTGGGCATGCATTGTTTAGTTCAATAATGGTTTAGTTCTACTCTGCCCGGCTGATCTGCAAGACCCGCAGGTCTAGCAAGCTCAGTACCGGTGGGGCGTTTACACCTGATCCGGCGCCCGGAGAACACGCGGTTCACAGACAGCGGCTTGTCGGCGCCGCTGCAGTCGGGATCGCCCACCTTGTCAGGCGGCAACGGCGCGATCGGACAGTGCACAGCGTTTCACACCCATCCACGCAGCCCGAACAATAATCCGGAAGTCATTGATTCTGGACTCAATGCAGACATTCCTGAATGTGGATTGTCCTAGAGCATGATCCGGAAAAGGTGAAGCGGGTTTGCTTCGTGGCAAAATGCGGAACGCGTTTGGGCGGAGATCACGCTCAAATAACCTAAGGCGCGATGATGATTCACCCCAATCTCATTGCGCCTTAATGAACCGGACCTTGGTTGATCAGATGGGCCCGCCTCCCCTCTGGTCTGCGCGCATTCTCGAAGACAAGACCCAACGCATATCCTGCACATGATTCACCGCGACATTCAACTCCTCAGCCGTCGCGTAGATGGGCATTTGGGCATCGTTGATCCAACCGAACCCGAGATATCGAAACTGATCAGCTGGCACTCTCACCAGACTGTGGCCGAGCTCGCGAAGAAAGTCCTTCGACCAGCCGTGGATCGTATACGCCTCGAGTTTGTCGCTCATCGCTCGCCAGCGTTCGATGCGCTCCTCGCGTGGCATCTCCATGGCTGTTGAAATCGCGGCCGCGATGTTCTCAGGAGAAGTTGGATCCACGTGCAGCGCCTCATCTTCGTTGAGGTCTTCTGCCGCGCCTGCGAACTTCGATAATACCAGCACGCCAGGATCGTCCGGATCTTGCGCAGCAACGTATTCTTTCGCCACCAGGTTCATGCCGTCACGCAGCGGCGTCACCACACCAACCTCCGCGGTGCGGTAAAGGCCCGCGAGCTCCACCTGCGAGACGTGGTCCTTCTCATAGAGAATCGGCCTCCAGCCGTCGCCCGTTCCATGCTTACGATTGACGTCGTCGACGAGGCCGTCGATATCGCCCTGATATTCACTGTATGCTGGAATATCGCTGCGCGAAGGGGGCGCGATCTGCAACAGCGAGATGCTGTGCGGCTTATCTGTCTGCAACTGATCGAAAGCTTTGATCCGGTTGTCGATACCCTTCGTATAGTCGAGCCGGTCGACGCCAATTGCTAGCCTCGTGCCATCGAGTTTGGACTGCACCGACGAAATCCTCTCTCGATGCTTGGTCAGCGATTCCACAACATAGTCTGCGAACTGCTTCGGATCGACACCAATCGGAAACACTTGGCACCGGGTCAAGCCGCGGGCCGAGATCACAACATCGCTCCTGCTCTCGAGCCCAAGATGCGATTGGAGGCAAGAAAGGAAATTATCGAGATCCCAGCTGGTCTGAAAGCCGACAAGGTCGTAGGCCAGCATCGATTCCATCAGTTCGTCATGATGGGGCACCTCTTCTATCACATCAGGCTTCGGCCATGGCGTGTGTAGGAAAAAGCCGATCGGCTGCTCAATCTTGAGCTCGCGCAGCTCGCTGCCGAGGGGAAGGAAATGATAATCATGCACCCAGATCGCGCTTCGACTTTCAAGGCGCGACAGCGCGCGCGCCACGGCGCAGTTGACGTCGCGATAACTCTTATAACTTTCCTCCGATGCGGGGGACATCCGCTCGGTCAGCGAATGAAATGCCGGCCACAGAGTAGAATTTGAAAATCCATAATAGAATCCGGCATAGTCGTCGGCCGGCACCTCTATCTTTGCAACTTGACCCTTGCCGTGCTGTTCAAAGGCAGTTACCTGCTCGCTGCCCTCGCTTAGGGTCGGCGAAACCCCAATCCAAATAGCGCCAGAACGTTCAACGACGGGTTCAAGGGCCGCGGCAAGACCACCCGTCTTGGGTTTGTTAGGGTCGAAAGTCGAAACACGGTTGGAAACAACGATCAGTTTCTCATCTGGCTGCTGAGACGCTGTGCCGATCTCGGCCGCGTTCAGGGCAGACGCAATATGAGGGGAGAGCTCCGCATCGGCTTGCCTTGGCCGCCCCTGTGCGGCTTTCCTCAGGCGCGGCTCAAGGGCGGCTTGGTTCACTTGCAGCCGTTCTGGCCTTGCGCGCGACATGCCAGAAGAAGCCGTACTTGAAGCCTTCATGACGTTAAACGGGTCCATTCCACACCTCCGATTGAGCAATCAGAACGGCTAGCTCCGGACTCCCCCGCTTCTCATGTTAGGAGCTAAATCTTTCGAGAAGCCGACGAGACTTAGATCGAATCATGGCGGCCGCACAGAAGGCTCGATGCGGCGGCAAGCTCGATCATGTCCTCGATGCCGGGAGGGCAGTCGAGGCATCCTATGACGACCTTTCTTGCAGCAAGGCCAATGCAAATCGCGCTTCGAACTCAAAAGCCGGCGTATGGAACGAAAGGTATTGTCGGCGGCCACCCTGCAGCAGGTGCCTTTTGGCATAGCTGCTGGTGGCATAGCTGCTGGTCTATGGTTCACAAGACCCAACCGTAATAATCATGGCGTGCGCACAACAACAAGGCGGTCTCTCGGGGGCGGATATGCTTCAGCAACTCGCTGCCGCTGCTCCATCGCCGCGCAAGCCGTCAGTTGCCTTGAGCATACCGGTCATATTTTTCATATCTTTTCGTTTGAGCCGATCTTGAACGTATTCACCCGCCCCCCGCGCTCAAGGCACTTGAATCGCACGGAGCGTCATATTGTACGAGTTTCAAAGTAGGTCGCGACGGTCTGACGCGTGCGCAAGTTCAAAGCTGTCGCTGACAGTTCTCGTTAGCCGTCTTGACTTAAGTCTTTTTGTGGGCATGTCGCCATGACGCATGGCCGATGTCCCTTGCCACAGGTGGGACAATGACGTCCAACGCCGTTGACGTATGCGTAGTCGGCAGCGGTGCCAGTGGCTCGATCGCTGCCCATGAGATCGCCCGAGCCGGATTCCGGGGGCTCGTCGTCCAAGCGGACTACATGCTTCCCACCGGCGCCTCACTGTCAACTGTCCAAAATGGCAGGGATGACGCGGTCCGGGTGCGCTCTTCGGCCGGCACATTGACGCCGTTCGGACAGCCATGGACCGTTTCGGCGCCTGGCGGCGGAATGACATTGTACGCCGCCATCGCCTTCCGATATCGCACCGGTGATTTCGACGCGAAAACCCATGTCGCGGGCGACGCGCTCGACCTGATCTCGCCCATCGATTACGCCGACCTCCGCCCTGATTGCGAGGAGCTCGAACTTCGGATCGGGATGGCCCGGCTGGCCGGCGCAGATCCACTCGAGCCACCCAGCGGTCCAGCCGTTCTGCCGCCGCGCGGCTGTCGAGCGAGGATTGATCCGAAGGCCTGCGTGGTCGACCGCTGGGACCGTGTGCACGATATCGACAATGTCTACGGCGCTGACGGCCGGTTCTTCCCGTATCCCGGGGGCGTCAATCCAACCTTCACCATTCAGGTGAATGCGGTGGGATTGCTCGGAGAACGCAGCTGGTCTGACCGGCCGCGAGCGGAGAATCGTTGATGTTCACCAGCACACCCAGTGGCACGTTGGTCGCGACGGATAGGCACAAATCCGCGCTACGCCGCGCCTTGCGGATCACGGCGTCGGAGAAATGGGATCTCAATCGGCGTTTTCCGGTCGTCATGAGCCGTGCCTGCGGTGCGCATGTCTGGGATGTCGACGGAAGACAATATGTGGATCTGACCTCCTGTAGCGGGGCTGCGCCGCTTGGAGCCGGATATGAACCGGTCGTCGATCACGTGACTGCAGAAATGCGCCGCACCGGCGGCATTCTGCCCGGACCGTTGTCCGTGCATCGAACCGAGGTGGCCGAGCGGTTGGCGGAGATATTCCCCCTCGCGCAACGCTCGATATTTTTCCGCACTGGCTCCTGCGCCACGACCGCTGCAGTCCGCCTTGCTCGCGCGCATACCGGTCTGAATCTGGTGCTTACCAGCGGATATCACGGCTGGCACGACTGGCACTTACAGGACCGTCCCGGGATGGGACTACCCGACCGGGACCTTGACAGTATCGACTTCCATTACGACCTCGACCTGCTCAAGAGACTGACCAAAGGGCAGCTTGTCGCTGCTGTGATCATCACCCCCGAGGTCAACTTCTTCCCGCCCGAATATCACCGGGAATTGCAGAATCTCGTGCACCGGTACGGCGCCCTGCTGATCCTGGACGAGGTGATGACGGGATTCCGCTACGGCCTCGGCGGCTATCACACCGCGATCGACCTTACGCCCGACCTGATCACACGTAGCAAGGGACTGGCCAATGGCATGGCACTGTCGGCGATGGCAGGTCGCGCAGACGTGCTCGACGCCGCCGAAAAGACCTACATGGGGAACACTTGTCAAGGCGAGATCAGCCCCTTCGCGGCAGCGCTCAGCACCCTCGAAGCGCTTGCCGATGGCACCGCGCTCGCGCGGATGCGACAGGTTGGCGAGCAACTCATGAGCGGTCTCAACGAGATCTTCGTTCGTCAAAAGGTTCAGGCGCGCGCGTTCTCATGGCCCACGATGTTTGACGTGATGTTTGCCAATGCCGACCTTGGTCATGCCTTCTTTCAGGAAATGTCGTCGCGCGGCTTTCTCATGCAGTACGGCGGCCGTTTTATGCCGTCCGCGGCGCTCTCCGATGCCGACGTGCGAGCCACGATTGAAGCCGCCGCTCACGCCGTGCCGGCGGTACTGACTCAGGTAGAGGCTACGTCCGACGATCCGGATCCGACTGCCGCTGCCGTGCGGTTCGCCGGTGATCACTTCATTGCCACTGCAGATTCGATCCGGCGTTGGTTTTCCGCGCCGAGCCGCGCGTGAGCACCAACCGTCGAACAGGGAACATTGCCATGCCCGAGGCCGACCCGTTCTCCACCTCACCAGTGCTGCTCGGTGGCGATAACCGTTCCGGCATCACCTTGCTGAGCGCCATGCTGGACTCGCATGCCGACCTGGTGGTGGGGCCGGAGATCGACTTCCTAGAACCGCCCAATCTCGGCCCGCACATTTTGGGAGCGATCGACCTGCTCGCAGCTAGCGATCCGCGGATCACCGGCACCACCGAACGTGTGATCGACCCGTTCTGGTATGACGGCGCGCACTTCGTGGTGCAATGCCAGCGGTTTGGCCTCCACTTCGACGACGTACGCAAGCTCGTCATCAAGGTGATGGACGAGACAACCGGCGACGTCGTTTCATTCGCCGACAGATGCAGGCTGATGAACGAGATCGGGGAACTCCGTAAGGCACGAAAGGGCGCGCGGCGCTGGGGACTGAAGCTGCAACGCAAGATCACCCAAATCGACGTCTTCGCCCAGCTATGGCCGGATGCGCATTTCGTGCACATCGTACGGGATGGTCGGGACCTTGCCGCCTCGCATGTAAAAACCGTGCCAGACTGGGGTTACCAGACCATACCCGAAGCCGCGCGCGGATGGCTTGAATTGGTATCTCGGCCTCATTTGGTCGCACCGCCTGAGCGCTATCTCGAGGTGCGCTATGAGGATCTGGTGACTTGTCCCCGTGTCTGCCTGATGCAGATCCTAAATCACCTGCACCTGCCCTGGGACGAGGCGGTTCTGCGGCATGCCGAACATGAGCACGCGCCGTTCGAACGGCCGTACGGCAACCCAGCGGTCAAGCCCGCAGGGAAGCCGCCGCATGCCAGCCGTCTCGGACGTTACACGCAGGATCTCACACGCGCGGAGATCGAGGAGTTCGAGCGTATCGCCGGCGGTGAATTAACCCGGTTGGGTTATCTATCGGCCGCGAGCCCTGCCGTCGACGCATGAATCCCACCGAGATCTCCAGCCCATCTCGCGGGCTACCGGGTGGCTACTTGGGGCTGCTCGTCGGACGCACGGTCTCTGAATTGGGATCCGAAGTGACGCTGCTGGCGCTACCGCTGACGGCGATCACTCTGCTGGGAGCGGGCCCGGCGCAGACCGGGCTGCTACTCGCCTGCGGCCGGGCGCCGTACCTCATTATTGGCCTGTTCGCCGCGGTGATCGTGGACCGCCTCCCGCACCGATGCATCCTATTGACTGCCAATTTAGTGATGGCAGCAACGCTCGCAACGATTCCGCTGCTCGCCAGCCTTGGCCAACTCGGAATGGGCCAACTGTGTATGGCAACCACCCTGGTCGGGACGGCTGCAGTGATCGGCGACGTCGCCTATCTGGCGTACGTGCCAACGGTCGTCGATCGGGCTCTACTCGTCAGAGCGCAGAGTTCCTGGCAACTCAGTAGGTCTTGCGTGGTGACAGTCGGTCCGTTCCTGGCAGGCTTGCTGGTCAGCGCGTTCTCCGCGCCAACCGCGATTCTCGCCGACTCGGCCTCCTTCGTGCTGGCCACTGTCCTGCTGTCGCTAGTGCCGGCACGCACGGCCGAGCTGCCGACAAGTGGATCGAGCTCGGTCGTCGTTCAGATCGCGGAAGGACTGACGGCCGTGTTTGGCAATCCTTTTCTGCGAGCGGTTACATTTGCGACCGCCAGCTTCATCTTCTGCTACAACGCTTACTCTGCGGTTTTTCTGCTTTACTTGACCCAACAGCTTGGTTTGGACGGTTGGACCACGGGCTTGGTTCTCAGCGTCGGCGCACTTGGTGGTATTGGGGGCGCGGTCACCTCAGGGTGGGCCGCCCGCGTGATCGGCCTCGGTCCGGTATTGATGGTCACCTTGGCGCTCAGCGGGGCAGGCATGACTCTGGCAGCGCTGATCACGCAGCCGCGGTCGGCGGCCGTCATTTGCGTGGCGCTGTCCCAGTTCGTGCTGTCGTTTGGTCAAGAGATCTACAACGTGCACCAGGTCTCCGTTCGATACGCCCTGTCCCCGCCTCGGCTGCTGGGCCGCGTCAATGCGAGCATCCGGAGCCTGGTGTGGGGGCTTGCGCCACTCGGCGCGGTGCTTGGCGGTGCGGTCGGTGCCGGATCTGGCCTGCGGGCTGCGTTACTGGCCAGCAGCGCGCTGGGCGCGGCCTCCCTGCTATGGATTTGGCGATCGCCCCTGCGCCACACCCGCAGCTTGCATCTGTGAACCTACGAACTGGCTGGCAGGACTGCGTATTAAGATCAAGAGCTCGGGACCTCGAGCTGCGGCCGCGCCGGCTGACCTTGGGGCGCATCAGGGTGCCCGGCCCTGTTCAACACGGCTCGCTCAGCGCGACATCGACGATCATGCAATCTTGTGAGCGGCGAAATCACGGTGCCGCTCCGTGGAATTGGCCGGGGTTCTTGTCGGCGCCGCACTCGCCGAAAAAGTTGGCATGCAGTGGTCACGCATTCAGCCGCATTGTCGCCGTCAGGCTTTTGGCGCGGACGATCGTGGGATCGGCAAGTTGATGGAACGGTGCACGCTCGCCGGCGGCCGTCTGCCCGCGCGCGAGCTTCCAGCCTCTCGATCGAGGCGCCAGGGCTCCTCGCCATCCGGACGCAATGAGTGCGCGTCTCGATTTGGTCCCCGCTATAAGGTCTAGACGTCGCTGCGAGCCTGAGCCTTGGACAGTCCGCGTCGGCAGAGGCGTTGAGCAGATTCTCACAGTCAACTTAGCAACATGACCAGCATCATAAGAGACGTTCGAGCTGCGATTTCCGGCCCAGACCACACTGGTTTGACCTACCCCGAAAGCCAACCGGCCAGCGCGACGCCTATTCATTTCGGACCAGCGGCTTCAGGCCAATCTGCGAATTCCATCTCGAATCGACCAAATCCGGCCGGCTTGGTCGTGAAATTGACGGTCTTTCCCGACAGAGCCGCCAATGAGCCGGATGCGAATTTAAAGACCATCTTACCGGACGCGGCTATGCCAAGAGATCTCTCGTCCCGCATGACAAGGAAGGCGATCCCCTCCAGGAGCTGTCCAACCGCAAATCCGTCGATCGTACGGTGAAGATCGAGAGACGCTAAAGATGTCCCTTTCTCACCGTTCAACTCGCTGACCGAAATCGCCGTAATGCCCGCATCTCGCAATGTCCCGTCGGCCACGTGACAGGTATATTGAAGGCTGACAATGACGTGCTCATCTCGATCACCTATTGGCTCTCGGTCAACCCCGTCTATCGAGCAGTCGTAGCGCCGGATCGTATCCGCAAGCGCTCCCCCGCCGAGCTCAAGCAAACTCAAAGCGGAACATAGCACGATCGCGAGAAAGGACGTCTTCATCTGCCTATGCCTTCGTGGGATATCCTCCGTTTGATGCGTACAACTTGACGCAGCGGCCGATTCAAGCGCCTTCGGCGGCTTGCGGCCCGGACGGTCGTCATGTGCCCTCGGTCTCCGGCAGCGCCGCAGGATCGGAACGCGCCCAAGCGAACAGCTACGGTGAAAGCTCGCGTTCGGCCTGCGCACTTATGGGGGTTTCCCGAGCTAGGCGTAGCACAGTGTTTTCGCATCGGACGCCAGACAACAAATGGCGGAGCGCGCCGCTTCCGCTGGCGTCACAACCCGGATGAGGCGCAGCGATGCCGGTCTCCACGCGCTGACTTCCTCCATCGAGGCTGAAGTCCGCGCCATCGCTGCGGAAGAGCGGCGGCCAGCCGTTTTGGAAGGTCTCGCCAGTCTCGGTTATGAGGTCTCGGAAGGCTGATGACAGCATAGGTCACGGACGGTCGGGTTGTTCTCCGAAAGCCCGCCAGTCCGAGATATGGGGTCCGAGCTTTCGGGCGGATCCCAAGCGGACAACACGGAGGTAGCCGTCGGCATCGGAAATCCCACAGAGAGGCGCGATCCGGTCCGAGATGGGGACATGGAAACGACTTGGTACGTTGAGTTCGAACGCCTGCAGTCACTGGTCGCAAAAACGGGAGAAAACGTCTCCATCGAATCTGCCGGGCCCTTTGGCCAATATCCTCACAAGGTCGTTGCCGACCTCGCAACGCATCCGGCGGATAGTGACGCTATCGCGACGCGACAGCGTACGCGCTGAGCGGTTCATCGCTGATCTTGACCGTCGTGGGCGCGCGCGTAGTGTATGAAGCTGCTCGGGCCGCTCGATAGCGTGCTGCGATGTTGGCAATCTCCTCGTTTCCGTCATCGGTCGTGCCCGACCATGCTTGACTTTCGAGAATTAGGCTCCTCCTTTGCGGTCCGCCTCAAACGCTTGCTTCCCCTTTGCGGCCATTCAGAGGAACGACGGTCTCCAGCATGGCCTCATCACAGCGCGCGCCGCCTTCCATGAAGAGGTCTGCCATTGGGCTCGCCCAGCCGCCGACGATGAGTAAACAAGTCTACCTGCAGTCCAACGGCTTCGCGCTGATCATGCTTTGGTACGCGCCCGCGGACGATCCTGACTTCGACGCGGACGGCAAACGGATGGCCGAAGAACGCCTGCAGTATCGTCGCGCGGTTCTCCTGAATGCCGTCAGCGTCTTTGGTCTAGGATGCGACGCGCCGGAGCGCGCATTCCGCAGCGATCGACTCTCGCGCGGGTCACGGCCCCCTGAGTCCGACTGGCTCTTCTTCTAGATCCAACTGATTGGGAAGTAGAGGCTGTTCGCCGAACGGACGATTGATGATACTGAGCGCTTCGGTGGCGACATAAACGCGATTGCGCGAGTAACCGGTACGCTCTTTCAGAATACCCGCTTCTTCCAATTGCGCGATCGCTTGATGGACCTGCGGCGGACTGATGTCCAGCAATTCGCCAAGCCGCTTGGCGGTCACGACCGGATAGTTGTGAAGTTCGTCGAGAGCGCGCGCGGCCGCCGACGCCTTGCGGAATTTGCGGCGCTCCCGCCAGACATTGGATAATTGGGACAACGCCTCACGGGTCCGAATGAGTTCTTCAACCGTGCCGGTGACGGCGTCGGCCATGAAAGTGATGATCGGCTGCCAGTCCAACCGTTGTTGGGCATCCTTGAGCGAGGCGTAGTACATACCCTTTTTGCTCTCGATATATGGCGACAGGTACAACGGCACATGCTTCTCGGCCGCCATCATGAGCGGAAGGAGGAGACGACCGACACGGCCATTGCCGTCGCGGAATGGATGGACCGCTTCGAAATGAGTATGCGCTATCGCCATTCGCGTGACGAATCCTTGTGTCATCTGCTGCATTCCCTCGTTCCGCAGAAAGTCGACGGTTTGAGCGAGGCAGCCGGAGACGTCTTCAGGAGGCGGAGGATTCACGCTCGAATACGCGATGTCCTTATTTCCACCGATCCATACGACGCGCGTGCGAAGGTCGCCCGGAACGTCCTTATAATCCCGATCGTCCTTCATCACGGCGCGGTGGAGATCGCTGATCAGATCCATCGTGAAGACGCCGTAACCGTCCTTTGCCGCCAGCGGAATGAATCCCTCGAGTGCCACGGCGTAGTTGCGTACTTGACGCGCTTCATCCCTGGCGCCGTCGTCCCCCGTCTCCTCGACTGACAGCAATTCGTCGAGAGTGCTCTGGGTACCTTCGATTGACGACGAGCTCACCGCCTCACGTCTGGTAAGCACGCGGCTGACGATGTAGGGGTCTTTCATCTGGGTGGCGATGGCATCGACCTTACCGAAGGCCACTTGGGCGGCATCCAAAGCTTTCGCCGCAGCGGCTACCGATACGCCCTCCTCCGGGGGTGCCGGTGGAATGATTCCGTAATGGGAATCGTACGGCGGCGGCAACCGTTTCAAGGTTTCCCGGATGGTATGGCTGAGGTCGCTACGCTTCATGGGAAACCCAAATTAAGGAATAGATTTCTCTTTTTATAATAAGGGTTCTTCCTTTTTATAATTAGGGTTCTTGAAAAAAGCCATACCATGTTACGATCTCAGGCCGCGAATGTAGGGGTCGGTTATAAGGTCTTCATTTTTTTTCTGAAGATTGCCGCCGTTATAGTAGCAACCCCGCGGTCAATCGGGATGACGACCGATTGGAGTGACGCGTTACCCGCTCCCTTAAACGCCACGGTCGTACTTTGGCTGCCCTTCTGGGTTCCGCCTGATCCCGTCCATTGGAATCGGATATCGTACGTGCACTTGCCGTTGACGTGCGCGTCAACCGCCGCATGGCGGAACTGTCAGGCAAGCTAAAGATAGCAGGCAGGAAGGCGGCTTAAGCTTGACCGCCGGAAACAGGAGATCGACACCGAGCATGCGAGTGGAGCGGATGGCGGCTGCATGCCGCCCACAAGTCGGAAGCGCAAAAGCCGTTTATCCGCGCTGCAGGCGCGATATGTGCTTTATTCGACCGTGTGCCAGGGCTGCGGTCGATGATCGCGCCGCTGCGCAGGAACCCCAAGATCAATCCTGCTGAGCCGCGAGGCGCTTTTTCGTCCAGCGCAGACAACGCGATGCCCGGTCATTGGCGGGATCCATACGCTTGGCCGGAGTGGCCCTATGACCAGATTCTGACCAATTGAACGTTTTTCACGAAATCCTGCGTTGAGAAATTGTTTTTCATGAGGTATGATAGAAATTCGACCGGTGAGGGTTTCCGCGAAGGAAATTCGAGGTCAGAGATCGTTTTTCAGGAAACTTCAGGTGAGCGTGCAATTTTCAGGGGCGGTGAGCGTTTTTCATGACCGGCGGCTGCCTGAAACGGCGGTCCCAGCGGGTTACGCTGCCCTGATCGACGCTTACAAGCTGCCCGTTCCCGTCCCTAGGACCCTCTCGGGGATTGGCACCAAGCACCGTATCATCGAGCAGGGCGGCTGGCGCATCTACACGCCGCGACACGCCCCAGAGGCATCCCTTGAGGGGCATCTGACTTTTGCCCTCAAAAACGAGGGGTTGGACCTGGCCGTTCTGAAGCGGCTTTTCCTCGCCGTGAAGGAAGGAGAGGTCGCGGAGCTCGTACGGCAAAAGCCTACCGGCCTCTACAGCCGCCGCATCTGGTTCCTGTACGAGTGGCTGCTTGGCCGTGAGCTGAAGCTGCCGCCCGCCGACAAAGTCTCATATGTGGACGCGGTCGATACCGAACTCCAGTTCGCAGGGACCGGCGAGAATTCGGCCCGGCATCGTGTCCGTAACAACCTTCCCGGTACGCCGGAATTCTGTCCGCTCGTGTTCAAGTCTGCTGCGCTGAATGAGTTTATTGCGCAGGACTGGAAGGAGCGCGCGCGCGCGGTCGTCAGCGCAGTTCCGAAGGACCTGCTCGCGCGGACGGCTGCGTTTCTTTTGTTGAAGGATTCGAAGTCCAGCTACGTGATCGAGGGAGAAAGGCCGCCACAGGATCGTATTCAGCGGTGGGGCCGTGCCATCGGCGAGGCGGGCCGTGCGCCGCTCAATGAGCAGGAATTTCTGCGCTTGCAGACCATCGTCATCGGCGATGAGCGCTTTGTGAAGATGGGCTTCCGCCAAGAAGGCGGCTCTGTCGGTGAGCACGACCGAGACACGCAGCGGCCCATTCCCGACCATATTGACGCCCGGCATGAAGACATTCCGTCCCTCATGGCGGGTTTGATTGCCTTCGATCATAGCGCCGAGAACGATCTTGATTGCATCATAGCCGCAGCGGTACTGGCATTCGGATTCGTCTACATCCATCCGTTCGAGGATGGCAACGGACGCATCCACCGTTACCTGATGCATCACGTTCTCGCGCGTCGAGGGTTTAATCCTGCTGGACTACTTTTTCCGGTATCGTCGGCAATCCTGGACAGGATCACCGAATACAAGGGCGTGCTGGAGAGCTATTCCGCACGACTGCTTCCCTGCGTCCAATGGGAAGCTACGCAGAAGGGCAATGTAAAGGTCCTCAACGATACAGCCGACTTTTATCGGTTTTTCGATGCAACGCCGCACGCTGAGTTTTTGTACGAATGCGTGCGCCAGACGATTGAGCAGGATCTGCCGAACGAGACGAGCTTTCTCCGTAACTTCGACGCTTTTCGTGCAGGCATCGAGAGCATGATCGACATGCCGGAGCGAACGCTCAATAACTTGTTCGGCTTTCTGCGACAGAATGATGGAAGGTTGTCGAAGCGGGCACGAGAGAACGAATTCGCCGAGCTCACTCGGGACGAAGTCTCTACGATTGAGCAACTATACACGGACTCATTCGGTCAAAGCGGAGCCGCAAGTGGCTGACGGCGCATCTGATTCAGATCCAGGAAAGCCCACTCTTTCCAGCGGTGGCACGTCCCTTGAAGGGGATGGTTCGTCATTGGAGGGTTGATGAAGCGCATCAAGATCGACGCCGTAGAGCCAGGGCACATTCTCTTTACAGCGCGCCCTGGAAAGATCAGCAAGACCATTCGGGTCACGACGGTGGTGTAGTATCTCACGCAATGACCTCCGTGCAGCATGGTTCCTTTATCGACTCGACTTTGAGCGGAGTGCAGGCACGTAATCTGCAGCGTGAGTTATTTGAAAACGATGAAAAGGCGTTTCACTTCCGTCTGAAGAATCCACCTGATCGCAAGGTGCTTGAGCAGATTGTTGACTATGCTCGATCTGAAATCGGTGCGCGCTATTCCATAAGCGAAGCGGCACGGTCAGTCGCCGCAGCCATCACCGGACGTATGAACTCCCGGATTTCGGACTTCGATGCGGGCGTGGCCGCAGCTTTATGAGCATGGCATTGCTGGCACAGATGCGGGACGCTCAAAATGAGCTGGGCAAGCGCGTTGATCAGCGGCTGGAAAGCCAGCGATGACCGTCGTGCCGGTGCAAAGCGACTGGGCCGCCTTTGTCCGAGAGCTCGGCGATGACTGGAAACAAGGTGAGCAGCGGGGCATTCATCGGCGCCGCTATGTGCGGCGCAAACCTGTGCCACGTCGGCCATCGATGCTCGATCCTTACATTCCCATCATCGAGGCTCGCCGCGGCCCCGCACTTGTCCGCGGTCGATCTTCTCTCCCGGCTGGAAGCGCATGCGCCCGGTCAGTTCAGCGGCCATCAGCGGCGTACGGTGCAGCGGTTGGTGAAGAATTCGCGATCAAAGGCCAGTCGACAGCTCAGCAGCACAGAAACCATACTATCGGTCCAAGCTTCGTGCCTCGGTGTCTAATCCCACGGGTTGCTTCGCCGAATCACCGCAAGCCGCTCGCTCGCTACGGCGCTTTGGAGGGCGCGCTTCGCGAGCGGCTTGCTCGGACTCGCGGCGTCCAATTCGGGCGACGGCAGGGGGCACTTCGGTAACATTGTCATCTGAGGCAATATGAGGGGGCAGTTCCGGGTGACGTTTGACACGCAGAAGTGGACGTTGCCTTTCAGTTTGTGGGGCAAAAGAATCTTTTCATCCCTTTGGCCTTCACCAACAAGTTGCTTTGGATTGACGGAACATCAAACACCTGCTCGCGATTGCTAGCATCGTCGAGCAAGGCGTAATGCCCATTCACGTCGCAGCCGGTTCTTCGGAAATGGCGTGATGGGAGCCGCCGCGGCGTCACTTCGGTCGAGCAGCGTCAGGCCAATCTGTGAACTCCAACTCGAATCGACGGGAACCGACGGGCTTGGTCGTGAATTTGACGGTCTTCCCTAAAAGAGCCGCCAATGAGCCGGATGCGAACTTAAACACTGTCTTACCTGAAGCCGCGATGCCCGCGGCTCTCTTGTCCTGCATGACAGAGGAGCCGCTCCCCTCCAAGAGCTGTCCAACTGCAAATCCTTCGAGCGCTCGGTGAACGTCGAGAGAAGCCAAATACCTCCCTTTCTCGCTATCCCACTCGCTGACCGATATTGCTGTAATACCGGCGTCCTTCAACGGCCCATCCTCGACGCGGCAGGTATATTGAAGGCTGACGACGACATGCTCGATCCGATCGCCGATTGGCTCCCGATCAGTCCCGTCGATAGTGCAATCGTAGCGCCGGATTGTGTCCGCGAGCGCACAGCGCTTCACCTCGAGCAGACCGAAAATGAAAAGCACTACAATCGCAGAAAAGAGCTCCTTCATTTGCCTATGCCTTCGCGGGTAGCCATACTTTATATGTACAACTTGACGCCACGACCGATTCAAGCTCGTTCCAATGGCTCCTCGCGTGTGGACATCTCGCCCAACCTCGAAATCCTCGGCGCTGCGGCAATCGAGACGCTCGAGGGCTTTGCATAGTGAGAATGAGAGGTTAGTGGGGCTGGCCTGCAATAGTGCCGACATAGCTTTCGCAGATGTACTGACCATGCTGTCACCGCGTAGTCGGCGAATGAAGCATGCTGGATTTCATAGCAATACGACGCAAAGGCCGGCGCCACATTGTAAATCGTGACGGCGCGTTCAAACCATTCGAGCTGCTGGGTCAGCCGGTCCAAGCACCGGCTGAGCACTGCCTCCATTCCTCCGAAATGTCCGGCGACAAGAATCTTCGGGATGTCGCCTCAACAACGAATGCCTGGGAACTCGCTTGCGGCAGTACTTAACCTCAATTGTCCTAGCTTTGGGTGTGGCAATTCCCTAATTCGTCCTGAACGGCCTAAGTCTGTTCCTTGTCCTCTTCACGGTTGCCGGCGTTCGGCCAACTTCAGTTCATGTCCGAACAGACTAGCCCGTTATACCTAAGCACTCACGAACTTTTAGCGAACGCGAGGGTCCGCCAAACGTACAGTCTAATTATTTCCGGCGTATGGTAACTCGAGCGGCGCAGACCCGAGCTCAGCCCCAAGAGATCGACGTCCCCGACTTTGATGAAGCGTCGCAATGCGCCGAGATGAGCTGCTACCCCCTGCGAATCGTAGGCGGTTGCTCGAATCTCGGGCCTCGCGCCGGCCCAGCTTCGACCATCTTTGAACGGGTCTGCGTTGCACGCGCCGGTTGGCCCGTAACTCTTTCGAAGAATTCGGACAGTTCGATGTGGTCGGCGAGCACCACTCGTTCTCCCAGCGCAAACTCCACCGCACCTGAGAGGAGGTGGACAGCCCCCTATCGCACTCGACATCGGGATGTTCATAGCTGGTTCCTGACCACTGCTGGGCGTCCAAGGGCAGATTTGACGAACGCGAGCAGTTCCCGCGGAAGCGGGCCCACCGCGTGCGCGGCCGCGAAAGCAGTGGGCACAGCGCGCGAGTTGTCGCTGAATGGCTTGCTGCGTAAATGTGTGGTGCAACCTCGCAGCGCCCGCGCACGCTGATGATCAAGAAAACGATCCACGAGCAGAATGGTCGGGATGGCTTTTCCAGATGCCACCAGATGCTTGTAGAGCTGGAGCCCGCTCATTTCGGGCAGTTGCATGTCCGCGATCAAACAGGACGTTCTAAGACGGCATTCTGATTCCAAGAACTCCTTCGCCCCCTTGAAAGGCTCTGCGACATAGCCTGCCGAAAAACAAAGCGCCGTCAACTCTTCGCGCAGCTCTGGGACGGCATGCACGATAGAGACGACCTCCAGCGAGTGTGCCCTTCGCACCAGATCCATGAGGGACTTCCCGGGCATTTTACACTCGGCCCTACTGCACAACCCACGAAGCAATTGACAGGGCCGGCGCATATGGTACGCGCGATCGGCTCCGGACTGGTCGCGAACCTGCGTCACGAGGGAGCGGTGCCTCAATCGTACGGACGTGAGTGGGTTTTATAAAAAGGGTTGTGAAAATCATACCTTCGTTTGGTCGGTAGCGCCTATCAGAGCAAGCGCACCGTCGTCGCATTGCGCGGGCGGCATTCAGGCTACGTCGGAGCCAGATGGGAGTGAATGAAGTGGAGCTGCGCCTCCGGCCATACTCGGCGCGCCACCGAGAGCTTGCCCCCGAACCAGAGCAACGATCGACAATCATTGGAATATGCCCCAGTTCAAGTTCTCTAAACTGGCGTTTGCTATCTCCTTTTGGTTGAATTGGTAAAATCGATTGTTTGGATGGAGCACATCCAGCTAACGGATAAACCAAAACAATGCGTTTCAACGGCCTCGATCTCAACCTTCCCGTCGCGCTCGATGCTCTGATGACTGAGCGCAATCTCACGGCTGCGGCCCGCAGCATCAACCTCAGTCAACCCGCAATGAGCGCCGCAGTCGCAAGACTGAGCGCTCATTTTGGCGATGAACTATTCACGATGAGGGGGCATGAACTTGTCACGACCGCGCGAACTGAAGGGCTTACTGCTCCCATTCGCGAGGCCCTGGTGCACATTCGGCTGTGCATTATTTCGCCTGATGCATTCAATCCAGCGAAGTCGAATCGCCGCTTTCGAGTCGTTCTCTCTGATTTCATGACTGTCGTATTCTTTCGTACGGTCGTGGATCGTGTGCGAGAGAGGTTCCCTTCGTCAGCTTCGAATTGCTAGCACTCACTGATGAACCCAACGAGCTACTCCGGCGAAGTGACGTCGATTTTCTTGTCATGCCGGAAGTATTCATGGCGAATGTGCCCCCTAAAGCGGCCCTATTCGAGGAGACGCTAGTGTGCGTGGGCTGTCATACAAACAAGCAGCTATCCGGCCAGCTCTCATTTGACCGATACGTGTCGATGGGACACGTTGCGGCGAGATTCGGGCGGACACTGAAGCCTTCGATTGAGGAATGGTTCGTGCTCGAGCACGGCATCAAGAGCCGCATCGAGCTAGCCGTACAAGGCTTCAGCATGATCCGCCCATGCTGTCGGGGAACAGAGCGTATAGCAACCATGCCATCTCGGCTGGCCACCATCTTGCGAAGACGATGCCTATAAAGATCGTCTCACTTCCGCTTCCCCTTCCCGCATTCACCGAGGCTGTCCAATGGCCAGTGATTCACAACAGCGTTCCGGCCAGCATTTGGACGCGCCGGGTTTTGTTGGATGAGGCATCTAAGATGACCGCGCCGCTCGAGCCCGTCAGACCTCGCAGGCGGCGCTGATTCGGAAAATACTTTCGTCCCTGGCAAGGCTCGAGCTGCTCTTGAGTGCACGAGGGGTCGTCTGCACCCTGCTGGTTGGAATGCATTTTCGTCGACAGCAGAAAGCTACAATTCGCCGCGGCAGCAGCGGAGCAGTCGGTCCTGCGTAAAGTGATGATCGATTCGGTCGTGCTGCCCAACGAACCGGTCGCAGCCCGAACAGTTTTGTCGCATGAGATTAGTCAAGCCGCGACAGTGATCCGATTCTCTTTAATTCATGCGAACGGTCTTTTGGCGTTATCGTGCCACAGCTGGCGCAAACTGTTTTCGGACCCGGCGAGATCGAAAAATGACAAGGCTCCGAGGATTTGGCGGACGGTCATGTCCGCCTAGCTCTGCCGGCGAATGAGGACACTTCATGTCAAGCGGCCATAGATTAGGATAAAGTCGGGCCACTCGAACAAAATCCCTTGAATCGGACGCTGCGTCAGGTTGTAGGACAGCCCGGCATTCGCGATGATCAAAGCTACAATGGCGCAGACGAAGACAACTTCGAGAGGCTGCCGGCACACTATTCCTAGCGGATCAGCGCCGACGTTCATGAGTGATCATGAATCGAGCAATCGCACCGTTAAGGGCGCACTCAAGACTAAGAAGCAGCCTGTCTTGTGGTCGCGCGCTGCTGCGAATCGGGCCGGTCTGACTAAAGCTGTCGGCGAGATGGCGCATGCGACGACAGTGGTCCGCCAGGAACCAACCTCTGTCCTACGC
>NZ_JBANAZ010000035.1:0-93807 GCF_059803455.1 Bradyrhizobium sp. UFLA05-108
GGATATCCATGGCAACCGGCAGGCTTTTGACGTGTGCCTGAAGGCGGCGCGCGAGCGCGGTGCGGAGCGCTTCATCCTGCTTGGCGATTTCGTCGGCTATGGCGCCGATCCGGAATGGGTTGTCGATACCGCGATGGAACTGGTGGCTCACGGCGCCGTCGCTGTCCGCGGCAATCACGACCAGGCGGTCCAATCGTCGGCCGAGACCATGAACGCCGAGGCGCAGATCGCGATCGAATGGACTCGCGGCCGGCTCGATGCCGCGCAGCGGCGCTTCCTCGCGGAGCTGCCGATGTTCGTCGAGGATGACGACCGCCTCTATGTGCATTCGGAAGCCTCGCACCCGACGCGATGGCACTATGTCCGCTCGACGACGGACGCCGCAAAAAGCCTGATCGCGACGCCGTGCCACGTCACTTTCTGCGGCCACGTCCATCGCCCGGCGCTTTATTCGATGTCGGTGACCGCGAAGATGACGAGCTTCGTACCCAAGACCGACGTTCCCGTGCAGCTCTTGCGCGGCCGGCAATGGCTCGCGGTGATGGGCTCGGTCGGCCAGCCGCGCGACGCCGATCCCTCCGCCTGCTTTACGCTGTTCGACACCGAGAGCTGTCAGATCACCTATTGCCGGGCACCCTATGACATCGAGGTGGCGGCGAGCCGGATCCGAGAGAACGGCCTGCCGCATTGGCTGGCCGACCGGTTGTCGCAGGGACGCTGAGCGATGCCAAAATCCCTGGTCAAGGTCGGAGCTGAGATCGACGGCTTCACCGTCGGTGAATGCGTGCATGCCGGCGGCATGGCGACGCTGTGGGCGGTCACCCATCCCGGCATCGACGCGCCGCTTCTGATGAAAGTTCCGCGGGTGTCCGAGGGCGAGGACCCGGCCGCCATCGTCTCCTTCGAGATGGAGCAGATGATCCTGCCGCGGCTCTCCGGCCCGCACGTGCCACACTGCTTCGGCACCGGCGATTTCGCGCGCCAGGCCTATGTCGTGATCGAGCAGCTTCCCGGCACCACGCTCTATCCGCGGCTGCCCGACCTGCCGTTGCCGTATGAGGAGGCGCGCGTGCTGGTCGCAAAGATCGCGACCGCGCTGGCCGATCTGCACCGGCAGAACGTGATCCACCACGACATCAAGCCGAGCAGCATCATGTTCCGGGCAAGCGGCGAGGCGGTGCTGATCGACTTTGGGCTGTCGCATCACGACCATCTG
Source organism: Bradyrhizobium sp. UFLA05-108 (assembly GCF_059803455.1). Taxonomy (NCBI): domain Bacteria; kingdom Pseudomonadati; phylum Pseudomonadota; class Alphaproteobacteria; order Hyphomicrobiales; family Nitrobacteraceae; genus Bradyrhizobium; species Bradyrhizobium sp. UFLA05-108. The sequence goes on from NZ_JBANAZ010000035.1 coordinate 1,217, forward strand.
CCGGACTTGTTGCAGGAGGAGTTCCGGCTGCCCTACGGCACCGCGCCGTATATGGCACCGGAGCGGCTGTTGGGCCTGCGCGACGATCCGCGCAGCGATCTGTTTTCGCTGGGCGTGCTGCTCTATTTCTTCACTACGGGCGAGCGTCCCTTCGGCGAGGGCGAGACACTGCGCGCAATGCGACGCCGGCTGTGGCGCGATCCGCATCCGCCGCGCAACTTGCGTCCCGATTATCCGCCCTGGCTTCAGGAAATCGTGCTTCGATGCCTGGAGATCGAGCCGGTCCGGCGCTATCCGACCGCCTCGCAGCTCGCCTTCGATCTCACCCATCCCGACAAGGTCAGGCTTACCGCGCGCTCGGAGCGACTGAAGCGCGATCCGCTCTCGGTCGCCTGGCGGCGGCGCTTCAATCAGGAGGTGACGCAGCCGCGGCCGAAATCGGATGTGGCGGCGCAGATTGCCTCGAGCCCGATCCTTGCAATCGCGCTCGACACCGCCGAGGGCGCGCCCGAATTGAACGAGGCGCTGCTCGTCACGACCGAACGGATCCTGGCTACGCTACCCTCGGCGCGGCTCGCCTGCGTCAACGTGCTGAAGCTGAACCGTCTCGTGATCGACCGGACGCTCGACGAAGACGGATCCAACAAGCATATCGACCGGATGGTCGCGCTCAGGCATTGGGCAACGCCGCTCAAGCTCGACGAGAGCCGGCTCACGGTTCATGTGCTGGAGGCGATCGATCCGGCCGCCGCGATCCTGGAATTCGCCGAGATCAACCAGGTCGACCACGTCATCATCGGCGCGCGGCAGAGCTCGTTCAGGCGCACGCTGCTCGGCAGCGTTTCATCGAAGGTCGCCTCCGAAGCAACCTGCACCGTCACCGTGGTGCGGCCGCCGAGGATGGCCGCGGATTCAGAAGAGGTGAGGGCGGACGAAGCCGCGGGCTAGCTGCGCATGATCCGGAAAAGTGTGTAGCGGTTTTCCGGCGCGACAAACGCGGAATGCGTTTACGCGGAGATCATGCGCAGACAAAAAGGTAGTGCGCAGTTCAGAGGGCGTGGGCAGCGTGACCATCGCGCTTGCGGCGGACGGGCAGCCAGAAGTCCGGGCCGGCGTTGCTGCGGTCGGGACCGACGCCGAAGAACTGGATGATCTCGCGGCAGGGTTCACAATTGAACAGATTGCCGGAGGAGGCTGCCTTCGACATCTCGTTCAGGCAGTTGGGGCAAAGCGGTTTCATCAGGCAATTCCAAAAAAAAATCAGTGCTGACGCGGTGACCCGAACTGGTCCAGGTCCACGATCTCGGACCCGGTGTCATCGTTGGCTTCGCACGCTGTACGCTCGTAGCGACCGAAGAAATAATCGAGGTCCGGATGCGGGCGCCGCGGGATGCGGCACCTGCGCTTCGGTTGACGTTTCGCGATCGCGACCTTCACGGGCGTTCAGCCCCGGTGGCGATTGAGGTGGATGATGCGGGCGGAACGAGATGCGACCTTCACCGGGGGCGCTACATGGACGCGGCGCGCCGCAGTCACGGCATTCAAGCCGAGCCACAACGCCACGCCAATCCAGACCAGGGTCGCCGTCATGAGGTACTCCCGTCGAAAAGGGGAGCGCTCTTGTGCATTGATTTGTACGAATCAGGGAAGCTGGGATGACTACGGGGTTTAAGGCAATCTTAAGTTTGTCGCGGTGCAACACCCGTAGAAACCCGCGAGGTATTTCGTCCGCGCGGGTTCAGATCGCTTCACCGCGCGCGTTTGCGGCCGCATCGCGGATCGCGGCGATGTTGGTCTTATAGGCCTCTTGCGTGCCGCCGCGGAACACCGCAGTGCCGGCGACGAATGCGTTCGCACCGGCCGCAGCAAGGGCACCCGCGACGTCGGGCCCGACGCCGCCATCGACCTCGATGTCGATCGGCCTGCCTGCGGTCATCGCGCGGATGTCGCGGATCTTGCCGAGCGCGGAGGGAATGAAGGCCTGGCCGCCGAAGCCGGGATTGACCGACATCACCAGCACGAGATCGATCAGGTCGACGACGTATTCAATCGCGCTGATCGGCGTGCCCGGGTTGAGTGAGACCCCGGCCTTCTTGCCGAGCGCGCGGATCGCCTGGAGCGAGCGGTGCAGGTGAGGACCTGCCTCCGCATGCACAGTGATGTGGTCGCAGCCGGCCTTGGCGAAGGCCTCCAGGTAGGGATCGCAGGGCGCGATCATCAGATGCGCATCGAAGATCTTCTTGGTGTGCGGACGCATCGCCATGATGACGTCGGGGCCATACGAGATGTTCGGAACAAAATGCCCGTCCATGACGTCGAGATGCATCCAGTCGGCGCCGGCGGCATCGACCGCGCGCACCTCTTCGCCGAGCCTGGAAAAATCCGACGCCAGGATCGACGGCGCGATCACCAGGGGGCGGAGTGCGAGGGCTTGGGTCATGGGCACAGTTTCCCGAAAAGTGTTGGGCCGTGTGACGATGGGCCTCGCCTAACATGGGCGATGCGGGGGGGGCAATGCAGGGGGAGGCGCTTCCTGTGGGCGGAAAATTCTGCCGTAACCGGCACGAATTGCCGGTGTTCCCTGGCGGCCCAAGGCGCGGCAAAGCCGGATTTGATTGAGGTTTTTGCGCTGGCACGACGCTTGCTGACTGGACTGGAGCATTGGCCGCGGCTTGCCGCATCGTCCGGAGTTGTCGAATGTTGTTCGCCCTTGGTGCCGTGTCGGGTGCGCTCGACGCGTTGCAGTCGTTGACGTCCTCGAAGACGTCCTCGACGCAGCAGACAGGCTCCACGCAAGGGGCGACCAACCCGTTCTCGATCGACAGCGGCAGCAGCACGACGAGTGGCGCGAGCTCGTCGGTCAACTCCGGCAACTGTCCGCAGATCTCGCCTGAGACGATGAGCGCGCTGATTGCGGCGCAAAGCCAGTCGTCGGTGAGCACGAGCAGCTCCTCCAGCTCGACCTCGTCGAGCTCCTCAACGAGCTCATCGTCGACGTCGATGAGTCCGCAGGACGCGCTGAAGGATCTGTTCTCGCAGATCGATGCTGATGGCGACGGCAGTATCACCAAATCGGAATTCGAAAACGCGCTGGGCGCGGGCGGCACCAATGTGGCGCAGGCCGACGACGTCTTCTCCAAGCTCGACACCAATGGCGACGGCAGCGTCAGCCTCGACGAGATGTCGAAGGCGCTGCAGGGTGGGCATCACGGTCACCACCATGCCGAAAGCGCCGGCAGCTCCAGCGGCTCCGGAGACGCCAGCTCCAGCGGCTCGGACGGCGGCTCCGATCCGTTGACCGGGGCGACCTCGACGTCCGTGACCAATAGCGACGGCTCGACCACGACCACCGTCACCTATGCCGACGGCTCGAAGGTCTCGATGACGACGCCGGCTGCATCGAGCTCATCGAGCTCCGGCTCCAACTCCAGCGGCTCGAACGCGGCGACCTCGTCCTACAACTGGATCGAGCAGATGATCCAGCGCGAGGCGCAGCAATTGTCGGCCACCGCGGCCTCGTCGCTGTCGGTGAGCGTCTGACGAGAGAGCGGACTGCTCCGGCCGAATTTCGGGTGTCGTGCCCCGGCTTGACCGGGGCACCCAGTACGCCGCGGCCTCTCCGTGTGCGTCATTGTCTCTGGAATACTGGACCGCCCGGTCGAGCCCGGGCGGTGACGAGTGTTGGACTAACCGAACCGATCCCTCCACGAAGGTAGCGCAGCGGCGAACGGCAACGCCGTGGCGCTGTACACGCCACGCGCAATCGCGCGCGCCACGACGTTGGCTGCGACCATGCCGACCTCGGTGAGGTCGACGATCGGATCGATCGCCTTCTCGCAGGTCGCTGCGGCAAACAGCACGTCGCCGTCGGTGGGTGCATGCACCGGATAGATCGCACGGGCAAAGCCGGTCTGCCCGATCATGGCGAGGCGCTTGGCTTGCGCCTTGGTCAGCGTTGCGTCGGTGACCACGAGACCGATCGTCGTGTTCTCGCGCGCACTGGCGGCCGGCCCGCCCTTGATGCGCATCTTGAGCATGTCATCCGTGAAGCTATCCGGCAGGCCGCGTCCGCCGAACTCGCCGCCCACCTCGAACGGCGCGGCCCAGAACCAGGGGCCGTCGCCCACGGTGACGCTGCCGACTGCGTTGACGGCGGCGATTGCCGCGACCTTGATGCCGTTGCTGGTCACGGCGGACGCCGAGCCGAGCCCGCCCTTGAAATTCGCCGTGGTGGCGCCGAGGCCCGCGCCGACGTTGCCGAGCGCGAAGTCCACGCCGGCCGAGGCTGCCGCGGCGTAGCCGAGGTCGCGGTAGGGCGGGAAGCGTCCCCAGGCCTTGTCGCCGCCATTGAGAAGATCGAACAGGATCGCGCCCGGTACGATCGGGATCAGCGCCTCGCGGACCCGGAATCCGCGGCCCTGCTCGGCGAGCCAGGCCTGTACGCCGCCGCCAGTCTCGAGCCCGAAGGCGGAGCCGCCCGACAGCGCGATCGCATCGACGCGCTCGACCGTGTTGGCAAGATCGAGCAGAGCGTCCTCGCGCGTGCCGGGCCCGCCGCCGCGCACGTCGATCGCCGCCACCGCCGGCTGGTCGAAGACGATTGCGGTCGCGCCCGAGGCGAGCTTTTCGTCATGGGCGTGCCCGACGCGGACACCGGCGATGTCGGTGAGGAGGTTTTTCAAGGCGGCACTCCCGGCGCTGCAAGCGGCAGTGCCTTCAGCGATAGCGTAGGCGGAGGCTGCGCTCAACTGGCGAGCGCGATGCGGAGCATTCTGGCGAGCTCGGACTTGCGGTAGGGTTTTGCGAGCAGCAGCACGCCGGTATCGAGCCGGCCGTGATGGACGATGGCGTTTTCGGTATAGCCTGACGTGAACAGTGTCTTCAGCGCCGGGCGACGCCTCGCCGCTTCGTCGGCGAGCTGGCGGCCGTTCATGGCGCCGGGCATGATCACGTCGGTGAAGAGCAGGTCGATGTCGGCATTGCCGTCGATGAGCGTCAGCGCTTCCGCCGCATTCGCCGCTTCCAGCGCGTTGTAGCCGAGGCTCCTGATCTGGGTCACGACATATTGGCGTACCAGCGCGTCGTCCTCGACGATCAGGATCTTTTCGTCGCCGCCCTCGATCGGAACGTTCCGCATCGCCTCGAGCGGGGTCTCCTGCACGCCGGTCGAGCGCGGCAAATAGATCTTCACGCTCGTGCCGTGACCTTCCTCGCTGTAGATCTTGACGTGCCCGCCGGACTGCTTGACGAAGCCGAACACCATGCTCAGCCCAAGTCCGGTGCCCTTGCCGACCTCTTTCGTCGTGAAGAAGGGGTCGAACACCCGCTCGATCAGCTCAGCCGGAATGCCGGTGCCGGTGTCGCTCACCGCGATCATCACGTAGTTGCCGGCGATGATGTCGACGTTCATGCTCGCATAGCCCTCGTCGAGGAAGACGTTGCGGGTCTCCAGGACCAGCGTGCCGCCGTCGGGCATGGCGTCGCGCGCGTTCAAGGCGAGGTTCAGGATCGCGGTGGTGAGCTGGCTCGGATCGACCAGTGCCGGCCAGGCGTCCTCGGTCAGTTGCGGCGAGATGGTGACCTGCTCGCCGAGCGTCGGATGCAGCAGCTTGGCGGCTTCCACGACCAGCGCGTTGGGATCGACCTCGCGCGGCTGCAGCGGCTGCTTGCGGGCAAAGGCGAGGAGGTGCCTGGTCAATTGCGCGCCGCGTTCAGCCGCATCATCGATCAGCCTGGTGATCGCCGCCAGATCGGGCCGGTCGCCGACGGCGTCTGACAGGATCCCGATCGTGCCCGTGATGACCGTGAGCACATTGTTGAAATCATGGGCGACGCCGCCGGTGAGCTGGCCGATGGCGTCCATCTTCTGCGCCTGCCTGAACTGGGCCTCGGCCGCTTTCTTTTCGGTGAGGTCGCGTCCGATGAAGAAATGGCGCTTCACCGGGTCGGACCAGGTGCCCATCCAGTTCAACGTGACGTCATGCCCGTCCCTGTGGGGGTAGCGCGCCTCGAAGCTGCGCTTGGTCAGGCCGCGCCGCGCGGCGCGCATTTCCTCGCGCGTTCCCTCGAGATCATCGGGATGGATGAACTCCGTCGCGTTGTGTCCGATCATGTCCTCCGGGCTGAAACCGAGGATATCCTTCACGCTCGGGCTGACCTGAACGAAATTGCCGTAACCGTCGGTGACCAGGATCAGGTCCTGCGACGTCTCGAAGATGCGCTGGCGCTCCTCGACCTCGCGATTGAGCGCGGCCTGCGTTCGCTTCCGCTCGGTGATGTCGCGGGCGATCTTGGAGGCGCCGATGATCTTGCCGTCCGACGACCACAGCGGGAACTGGCTGAGCACGACGTCGAGCGGCTGCCCGCTCTTGTGCACGCGCACGGTTTCGTGCTGCTCGATGACCTCGCCATTTCGGGTGCGGGCGAGGATGTCCTCCAACTCCTCCCGGCGGCCCTCCGGCATGATGATGTCGATCGGTTTGCCGACGGCTTCCGTCGCGGAGAAGCCGAACAAGCGCTCGGCGGCGCGATTCCAAGCGGTGATGGTGCCATCGAGCGTCTTGGTGATGATGGCATCGTTGGAGGATTCCACAACCGAGCTGAACAGCCGCTCGCGCTCGCCGTGATGGTCGCGCTCCGAGGCCGATTGCCGTCGCAGCATGCCGAGCAAATCGATGGTCTGCGCCTGCAGGCGGACATTCTCGATCAACAGCACCGCGAGCACGAAGCTCGCGGCTAGTAGACCATAGATCCGCCCCGCGTAAAAACCGAGATCGAAGCGAGCGCCATTGAGGATTCCCGACAGGGCGATATCGAATAGCCAGGCGCACATGACAACCATGAGCCAGACGTCGATCACCGAATGCGGCCGCCGAAACCACAGCGTGACCAGGGCGGCGGCGCTCAAGGACCATACGAACGAGATCACACCGATCTGCGTTGGCGTAAAGTGGCCGTCGCGCAAAAGGTCCGGCAGCAGGTCGTGCTTGGCCGTGACGATCCAGACAAAGGCGATGACCGCCGCGGCCGGTCCCAGTATGCTGCAGAGGATCGCAGGGCGCACCGCCCCCCTTATTTTGACGCCACCGCCGGCGTCCTTCAGCCAGGCATAGGCGAGCACGAACAGCGGAAAGCCGCCGTGCCAGATCATATAGAGCCAGGCGGTGGTCTGTGGACCCGCGCCCAAAAGTCCTGTTGGCGCGAACAACTCGGGGAAGGTCAGGGCGTGGGCAATTGCTGCCGCCGCGGTGAAAAGGTAGCCGGTCGAGAGCATCAACAGCGCGCGGGTCCGCAGGACCGCAAATTGCGACAACAGGAGCACCGCAGTGACGATGTCGATGATCGCAAGCGCGGACTGGTAACTCGCGACGAAGGCCGGAACGCGCGCAAGCGGCACTCGGGCGAACGGAACAGCCAAAGCGAACAGAATCGACGAGACGCCAACGATCGCCAATGCTGCAGTGCGATCGCTCCGAGCGGCCGGCAAGGTCGATAGAAAGGTGCTTCGGTCGTTCGGTGCCAGCACGTTCACCTCTCTTACGGACCGCCATTGACGCTTCCAGACACTCCTTGGAGCATATCCTAGCCCGCTACCGCTCTGCGCGGTAGCGGGGTCTGGGCACGCGCTCTGATGGGAAGATACGCGACTCAACCGAAGGTTAGAGCTTACTTAATTTTTCCCAGAACGAGCAGCCGAGACCGGGTAAGCTGGTCTTTACCGACTGGGGAAATAATACCTCTACCGCTGTGGCGGGATCCCGTTCCGGGAGGCAGATTTCTTGACCGACACCATTTCGTGACGACGGGAGTTGTTCCATGCCCCGGATCCTCGTGATCGACGACCAGAAGGAGGTCCGGGCGATGGTATCCATCGTGCTCCGGGTCAATCGTTTCGAGGTCGTGGAGGCGGAGAGCGGCGCGGCCGGCCTCAAGGCATTTGGCGAAGTGGCGTTCGATGCGGCGATCGTGGACATTTTCCTGGCCGACGCCAGCGGCCTCGAGGTCATGACGGCGATCCGCGAGAGCTCCCCAAACTTCCCGATCGTCGCCGTCTCCGGCATGACGGCCCTCGACTTCATGGAGGAGGCACCGGGCCTTGCCAACGTCGTCTGCCTGCAGAAGCCGTTCCGGCCCAATGATCTCCTCCAGGCGCTCAAGACGGCGCAGTCGGGCAAGCTCCAGGCCGCGGTCTGACTGCCGGATGCGAAAACGCCCCGGCGAGCCGGGGCGTTTGGAAGGATGGCCTCAACGCCGAGGCGTTGCGAACTCTCGTTACGAGCCCTTGGCGCCGAGTTCGGCGTAGTTGCCCTTGGCGTCCCACTTGTAGACGACGTAGTCGATCTGCTTGAGGTCGCCCTTGGCGTCAATTTCGATCGGGCCGAGCACCGTATCCCACTTGCCGGCCTTGATGGTCTCCATGACCTTCTTCGGATCGGTTGTGCCGGCCTTCTTCACCGCCTGCGACCAGACCTGCAGCGCGGCGTAGGTGTAGAGGGTGTAGCCTTCCGGATCGATGCCCTTCGCCTTGAAAGCTTCGACGATCTTCTTCGCGCTCGGCTTGTTGCGCGGATCGGGTCCGAAGGTGAACAGCGTGCCTTCACCCGCCGGGCCGGTGATGGAGGCGTACTCCTTGTCGGCCAGCGCGTCGCCCGACATCAGCACCGTCTTCAGGCCCTGGTCGCGCATCTGACGCAGGATCAGACCGGCTTCCTGATGGTAGCCGCCGATATAGACGAGGTCGATGTTGTCCTTCTTCAGGCGCGAAACAATCGCGTTGAAGTCCTTGTCGCCCTTGTTATAGGATTCGTAGAGCTTCTCGGTGATGCCGGCCTTGTTGAGGGCCTTCTTCGTCTCGTCCGCAAGACCCTTGCCGTAGGTGGTCTTGTCGTTGAGGATCGCGATGTTCTTGCCCTTGAAGTTCTTGCCGATGTACTGCGCGGCGATCAGGCCCTGCTGGTCGTCGCGGCCGCAGGTGCGCGCCACGTTCCACAGCTTGCGCTCGGTGAAGAGCGGGTTGGTGGAGGCAGGCGTGATCTGGAGCACGTTGCCGTCGGCATAGGCTTCCGAAGCCGGGATCGAGGACGACGAGCAGAAATGCCCGGCGACGAACGGGATCTTGGCGCCGGCGATCTTTTCCGCCACCGAGCGGGCCTGCTTGGGATCGCAGGCGTCGTCTTCGGCGTCGAGCGCGAGCTTCTTGCCGTTGACGCCGCCGGCGGCGTTGATGTCGGCCACCGCCAGGTCGGCGCCGTTCTTCATCTGCCGGCCGAAGGCGGACTCGGTACCGGTCAACGGGCCCGCGACTGCGATGGTGATATCCTGCGCGAACGCTGCCGTCGACAGCGCTACGGACGCGCCAAATGCCAGACCGATGAGCTTCAGTGATTTCATGAGATACCTCGCGGGTGGTCGTTTGTTGGGAGTTGCCGGGTTGGTCCGGTTCAAACCGGCGCCATTCTTGAATGAATTTACGGAGAAGTCACCGGCAAAATACGGGCATTAGCAAAGATATCTAGCCGCTTTCTCGCGCAGGGCGGGCCTGGTCAGGCGTGCCGGCCACCTTCCAGATAGGCGGCGCGGATTTCGGGGCGCTGCAGCAATTCGGCGCCGCTGCCCGCGAGCGTGATCAGGCCGTTGACCATGACGTAGCCGCGATGCGCGAGCTTCAGGGCATGATTGGCGTTCTGCTCGACGATCAGCACGGTCAGGCCATCCTGCCGGTTCAGGGTGCGGATCGCGTCGAAAATCTGTCGCGCAATGAGCGGTGCGAGCCCCAGCGAGGGTTCGTCGAGCATAAGCAGGCGAGGGCGGCTCATCAAGGCGCGGCCGATCGCCAGCATCTGTTGCTCGCCGCCGGACAGGGTTCCACCGCGTTGGGCAAATCGTTCCTTCAGGCGGGGAAACAGCGCGAACACGCGCTCGAGCGTGCTCTCCCGTTCCGCCGGCGTGCTGTCGGTGACATCAGCCCCCATCTGGAGGTTCTCGGCGACACTCATCCGCGGGAAGATGCGGCGGCCTTCCGGCGACTGCGCGATGCGCAAATGCGCGATCTCGTGGGTCGGGACGGCGGTGATGTCCTTGCCCTCGTACAGGATCTGCCCGGCGCGGGCGCGCGGCTTGCCGAAGATCGTCATCATCAGCGTCGACTTGCCGGCGCCGTTGGCGCCGATCAGCGCGACGATCTCGCCGGAATTGATCTCGACGTCGACGCCCTTCAGCGCCTCGATCTTGCCGTAGGCCGCGCGCAGGCCCCGGATCGCGAGCAGGGGGGATGCCGCCGTCACGACCCGCTCTCCATGACCGCCATCGCCTCTTCCTCGTCGGCGCCGAGATAGGCGGCGATCACCTTGGGATCGTCGCGCACCTCGCGCGGCGTGCCTTGCGCGATCTTCACGCCGTGGTCCATCACCACGATGTGGTCGGAGATCTCCATCACCACCGACATGTCGTGCTCGATCAGGAGGATCGACGTTCCGAGGTCGTTGCGGATCGAAAGCAAGAGCTCGCTCAAGGCGGCGCTCTCGCGCGCGTTGAGGCCGGCAGCCGGCTCGTCGAGGCACAGGAGTGCAGGCTCGGTGCACATCGCGCGCGCGATCTCGAGGCGGCGCTGGTCGCCATAGGCGAGGTTGCCGGCCGCATCGTCGGCGCGATCCAGGAGGCTAACTCGCTTCAGCCAGTCGGTGGCGAGAGCGATCGCCTGCGCCTCCGCACTGCGGTAGTTCGGCGCACCGATCAGGCCGAGGAAGGTGAAACCGGAGGCGCGCATCAACATGTTGTGCTGCGCCACCATCAGGTTTTCCAGCACGGTCATCCCGGGAAACAGGCGGATGTTCTGGAAGGTGCGCGCGACCTTGGCCTGCTTGGCGATGCGGAAGTCGTTGAGTTGCTCGAGCGCGATTTCCTTGCCGTCATCGTGGGTGAGGCGGATGGTGCCGCCGGTCGGCTTATAGAAGCCGGTGATGCAGTTGAACACCGTCGTCTTGCCGGCGCCGTTCGGTCCGATCAGCGCCGTGATCTTGCGCCGGTCCGCCGCGAACGACAGGTCTTGCACGGCGACGATGCCGCCGAAGCGCATGGTGAGCTGATCGACGCTGAGGATACGCTCGCCGCTCATCCGTGGCCTTCCTTGACGAGGTCGGAGGAGATGGCCTGCGCCTTCTTCAGATACACGGTCGGCGCGCGATGGCCGATCAGGCCGCGCGGTCGCCAGATCATGATCAGCACCATCGCCCAGCCGAAAACCAGCATGCGGTAGATCTCAAGCCCGCGGAACAGCTCGAAGCCGCCGATCATGGCGAGAGCGGCGAGCGCCACGCCAAGCTGCGAGCCCATTCCGCCGAGCACCACGATGGCAAGCACCAGCGCGGATTCCTGGAAGGTGAAGGATTCCGGGCTGATGAAACCCTGGCGCGTTGCGAAGAAGGCGCCGGCGAAGCCGCCGAACAGCGCACCCGTCGCGAATGCCGTCAGTTTCGTGGTAGTGGTGTTGATGCCGAGCGCACGGCAGGCGACCTCGTCCTCGCGCAACGCTTCCCAGGCGCGGCCGATCGGCAGGCGCCGCAACCGGATCGTCACCCAGTTGGTGAGCAGCGCCAACGCCAGGATCAGGTAGAACAGGAAGACGATGCGGTGGGTCGGCGAATATTCGATGCCGAGCTTTGCGGCGAGCCCATCGTCGCTGTTGTCGAGCGGGATGCCGAACAGGGTGGGGCGCGGAATGCCGGTGACGCCGTTCGGGCCGCCGGTCAGGCTCTGCCAATTGATGATGACGAGCCGGATGATCTCGCCGAAAGCGAGCGTGACGATCGCGAGATAGTCGCCGCGCAGTCGTAACACCGGGAAGCCGAGCATAACGCCCCACATGGCTGCGAGGATTCCGGCGAGCGGTAGGCAGATCCAGAACGACAGGCCGAAATTGGTGGCGAGCAGCGCATAGGAATAGGCCCCCACCGCATAGAAAGCGACGTAGCCGAGATCGAGCAGGCCGGCGAGCCCGACCACCACGTTGAGGCCCCAGCCCAGCATCACATAGGTGAGCACAAGGATCGCGAGGTCGAGGATGTAGCGTTGGTTGTAAAAGATCGCCGGCACGAGGAGGGTGAAGATCAGAAGCGCCGGCGCCAGGTACCGGCCAAGGATCGACATGCCGCGATGCACGGCGGGCGGCACCAGCTTCTCGGCGCCGACAGGGCCGATCCATTGCCGCAGCAACTCGATGAGGATCGATCCTCCGAATACGATGCCGACGATGGAGGCGAGTTCGCCGAACCTCGTCCAGTAGGTCAGTTGCCCATCGGGACCGGCCTCGGTGCGGATGCCGATCATCAGCGAAAACAGCACCAGCGCGACGAGGGCGCTCAGGAAAGCCTTTTTCAGGATGAAGGGGATACCCGCTGCGGTGCGGGTTGCGGATACCGTTTCTTGCGAAAGAGCTGTCACGCGGGCGACCCGTCAGACTTTTTCGACTTCGGGACGGCCGAGAAGGCCGGTCGGCATGAAGATTAGCACGATGATCAGGATCGAGAACGCGGCGACGTCCTTGTACTCGACCGAAAAATAGGCCGACCAGAAGGTCTCGATCAGGCCGATCGCAAGCCCGCCCAGCACCGCGCCCGGCAGCGAGCCGATGCCGCCGAGCACGGCCGCCGTGAACGCCTTGATGCCGGCGACGAAGCCCATGTTGAAATCGACCTGGCCATAGTAGAGCAGGTACATCAGGCCCGCCACTGCCGCGAGCGCCGCGCCGATCACGAAGGTCATGGAGATGGTGCGGTCGACATTGACGCCGAGCAGCGCCGCCATGGTCTGGTCCTGCTCGCAGGCGCGCATGTCGCGCCCAAGCCGCGTGCGCAATACGAGCCGGTTGAAGATCAACAGCAGCACGATCGTGGTGACGACCACCACGATCTGGATGTTGGAGAGCTGGATCACGAAACCGTCCGCGCTCTCGTGCAACGTGTAGCCGCCGGTGATCAACGGCGGGATCGGCTTGACCCGGGCGCCCTGCGCCACCTGCGAGTAGTTCGTCAGAACGAAGGACATGCCGATCGCCGACAGCATCGGGGCGAGGCGGAAGGAGTGGCGCAGCGGCCGGTAGGCGATGCGCTCGACGGTCCAGCCATAGAGCGCGGTGATTGCCATCGAGACCAGGAGCACGACGAGCAGGATGATCGGGACCGCGGTCAGGCCGAACGAAACCAGGATCAGGAAGGTGATCAGGGCGATGAAGCCGCCGATCATGAAGATGTCGCCATGGGCGAAATTGATCATGCCGACGATGCCGTAGACCATCGTGTAGCCGATGGCGATCAGGCCATAGATCGAACCGAGGACGAGACCGTTGATGAGCTGCTGGGTGAAATAGTCCATGGGCTGCCGTTATCTGAACTTGGTGCGGCTCAAAGGGAGCTCTTGAGAGAGAGTTCTTGGGGCCCCGGCAGCCCTTGAGCATCCCTTTTGTTGTAACAGGAGGGAACTGGCCGCCGCAACTGGGCTTGGCCTTGGCATAAAGGCTTGTACAGAGTTCATTTCGCGTCCCGGGTTCCACCTCCGGAGAGGGAACCCGGTTCCCCGGCAACCAAAATAGACACCGGCCGTTATGCTCTTCTGGCGTCCAACAAGGGAGTTTCCCGCGATGACGAAGCAGCAAAATCAGAATCCGGGCCAGCAGAATCAGAAGCCCGGCCAGCGCCCCGATCAGCAGCAGCAGGGTGGTGGCCAGAAACCCGGACAGCAGCAACAGGATCCGATGCGCCAGGGCGACAAGCCGGGCCAGCATGGTCAGGACCAGCGTTGATCCCGAAGCACCTTGGAGTTGTGCAAGCGCCTTGGAGTTGCAAGCACTTTGGAGTTGTAAGAGTCCCGCCGAAAGGCGGGACTTTTTCCATTTGCCCGGCTGAGGCTTGTCCACGGCAGTTAAGGTAAACAAAGGGTTTAAATTGCCGCCTCAAGTCGAGGGGAGTTAGCTGCCGCAAAAGGCCCCGACCGGCTCGGGCCCAACGGAAATCATGCGGGAAGCGGCAATGCTGAAGAACTGGCGGATCAGCTCAATCAATGGCGTGGTGTTGGCCGCCTATTTCATCCCGGCCTGGACGTTGATTGCCTTTAATATCATGGTCGCCCCCGTGCACGGCCTCTACGAGCGGCCGAGCGTCGCGGTGGCGCTGTTCATCAGCGACCAGCTTCAGATGTCGGGCATGAGCACGGTCCGCGCGGCGTGGCTGCTGGCGCTCGGCCGCCTCACCGTGGTGGCCTTCTTTGCCATTTTCCTGGCGCTGCTCTCGCTCCCCAGGGTCCGCAAGGCCGGCGGCTCCGACGAGGCGCTCGCCATTGCACTTGTCATCGGCAGCCTGATGTCGTTTGCGAGCATGGTGATGGCCTCGAAGGTCGGCGAGATGGCTGCCCTCAGGCTGCACGCGACCGAGCTCTTGCTGCTGCTCGGCGCGACAATCGTGCTGGTGATCGAGCGGCCGGCCCAGCCGCGCGTCGAATCGACAGCGTCGCTAGGGCTTGAGCAGGCCGAGCTCCTGCACAATCGCTGAGGCTTCCTTGACCGCGTGGTTGGCCGCCGGCACGCCGCAATAGATCGCCTGCTGCAGAAGGATTTCCTTGATATCGTCGGGGGTGAAGCCGCCCTCGGCGAGCGCTGCGCGCACGTGCAGGCGAAATTCGTCCCATTGCCCGAGCGCGACCATGGTGCCGATGACGAGCACGCGACGGGTCCGCTCGTCGAAATGCGGCCGCGTCCAGATCTCGCCCCAGGCGTAGCGGGTGATCAGGTCCTGGAAATCGGTGTTGAACGCATTGCGGTTGGCGATCGACTTGTCGACCCAGGCGTTGCCGAGCACCTTGCGGCGCACCTTCATGCCGGCATCGCGGCGCTTCTCGTCGTCCATGGACTTCTCCTCTTGGGCGGTTCTTCACCTCGCCCCATCGGGGAGAGGTCGATTTGCGCAGCAAATCGGGTGAGGGCGCTCAGGTGCTCATGAGGGACCATAACCCCTCACCCGGCGCTTTGCGCCGACCTCTCCCGATGGGAGAGGTGTTCGAACGTGCGGCACTATCGTTGCGTCAAGAAGCCGACCACCGCGTCAGTGAAGGCGTGCGGCTGCTCGACATTTGAGATGTGGGCGGCATCGATGATGGTCATGCTGGCGCCGGGAATTTGGCTGCGGATCAATTCGCCCGCCGAAATTGGGGTTGCCATGTCGTGGCGGCCGGCGATCACCAGCGTCGGGCTCTTGATCTTCGGCAGCAGCGCGCGCTGGTCGAGCGTCGACAGCGCCTCGCAGCAAGCGAGATAGCCCTCGACCGGGGAGGCCACCAGCATCGCCTTCATCTTCGCGGTAATCTGCGGCTCGCGCTCGCGGAAGTCGGCCGTCAGCCAGCCGGCGATCACGGTATCGGCGACAGCGGCGATGCCGCCTTCCTTGACCGCCTTGATCCGGTTCAGCCAGTTGGTCGGATCGGGGTAGTAGCAGCTCGTGTTGGCGAGGATGATCTTGCCAAACCGCTCCGGCGCGTGGGCGCCCAGCCATTGCCCGACCATGCCGCCCATCGACAGGCCGCACCAATGCACCTTCTCGATGTTGAGGTCGTCAAGGATCGCCAGCACGTCGCGGCCGAAGCGCTCCATCGAATAGGGACCGGGGGCCACGGTGGACTTGCCATGGCCGCGGCGGTCGTAGCGGATGACGCGGAACACCTGCGTCAGCGCCTTCATCTGCGGCTCCCACATCTGCAGCGTGCAGCCGAGCGAGTTGGAGAGCATCAGGGTTGGCCCGCCGTCGCGGCCCTCGACGGAGACGTTGAGCAGGCACCCGTCGGCATCGATCATGGGCATATGGCGGGGTCTCCGTTTTGGAGCATGATCCGGAAAAGTGCGCAGCGGTTTTCCGAAAGGATCATGCTCAAACCATTAATCTTGGTCGAGGCTGTCGAGCAGCCGGTCGATCAGGGCCTGGGAAGCGCCTTGATAGGCCATCGGCTCGAACAATGCCGCAATTTTCTCCGGCGCAAGATGCGCGGTGACGTTCGAATCAGCCGTGAGCACGTCGCGCAAATGCTTCTTCTCGGCGACCGCCTTCTTGCTGGCGGACTCGATCAGGTGATGCGCCTCGCTCTTGCCGATTGTTTCGGCGAGCGCGAAGGTGACGGCTTCCGCCATGATCAGGCCATGCGTCACGTCGAGATTGGCGCGCATGCGCGCGACGTCGACGTCGAGTCCTTCGGCGATATCGACGATGGCAGCAAGCGCGCCGGAAGCGACCAGCATCAACTGCGGCAGCGTCGGCCATTCCGCGTGCCACGGGCCGGCGCTGCGCTCGTGATCCTGGACCTGGGCCGCGAAGATCGTCGCGGCCAATTGCGGCGCCATCGTAGCAGCCCCAAGCGCGCTTGCCGCTGCGACCGGATTGCGCTTGTGCGGCATGGTCGAGGAGCCGCCGCGGCCTTCGCCGGCGGGCTCAAAAGCTTCGGCGACGTCGGTCTGCATCATCAGCGAGACGTCGCGGGCGATCTTGCCGCAACTGCCGGCAAGAATCGCAAGGCTTGATGCCGCCTCGGCGATTCGGTCGCGATGGGTATGCCAGGGCGCTTCGGGCAATTGCAGGTTCAACTCCTGCGCAAGCCGCTCGGCGACGACAAGCCCCTTGTCGCCAAGCGCTGCGAGCGTGCCGGCGGCGCCGCCGAATTGCAGCGCGAGGCCTTCGCGGCGGAGCCGCCGCAGCCGGCAGCGTGCGCGGGCAAGGCTTGCGGCATATTCGGCAGCCTTCAATCCGAACGGCTTCGGCAGCGCGTGCTGGAGCCAGGTGCGCGCGACCATGGCGGTGTTGCGGTAGGTGCGCGCCAGTGCAGCGAGCCCTTTGATGGCGCGGCTGAGGTCGGCGTCCAGCGCGTCGATCCCGGCGCGAAGCATCAGCATGGTCGCAGTGTCGATGACGTCCTGGCTGGTCGCGCCCCAGTGCACGTAGCGCGCCGCCTCTGCATCGGCCCTGGCGACGCCGGCGGTCAGCGCCTTGACGAGGGGGATCGCCAGATTGCCCGACCTGGTCGCGGCTTCGGCGAGCGCGGCAAGGTCGTACGCGGCCGCCTTGCAGGCGGCTTCGATCGGGCCGACCGCGCTTGCGGGAATCACGCCGGTGGCAGCTTCAGCCCGGGCCAGCGCTGCCTCAAATTCGAGCATGTTTTGCAGATAAGCCCGATCATCGCAGATCGCGCGCATGGCGGCGCTCGACAGCATCGGCGCAAGCAGGGGGGAGAGGGATGTGCTCATGTTGCGCGGGACCTAACCACCATGGGCCGCGTCTGCCAATCCCCAACCGTTCACGCAAGCTTTTTGCAGTTGCGAATATGCATTGCATGTGATCGTCGGTCGCCCTTTCCTTTGCGGCTGCCCTGCGTTACTTGAGCAGCGTTACGTCAGTGATCACGGGAGGCAGCCTATGGCCATGACAATGAACGGCGAAGTTCAGCTTGCGGCGTCGCGCGAATCCGTATGGACCAAGCTCAACGATCCCGAGGTGCTGAAGGCCTGCATCCCCGGCTGCGAGGAACTGGAGAAGACCGAAGACGGCGGTTTTCGCGCGGTCGCCAAGATGAAGGTCGGCCCGGTGTCGGCGCGCTTCAAGGGCAAGGTCATGCTCAGCGATCTCGACCCGCCGAACGGCTACAAGATAACAGGCGAAGGCGAGGGCGGTGTGGCCGGCTTTGCCAAGGGCGGCGCGGCGGTGAAGCTGTCTGAGAAGGATGGCGGCACGCTGCTCTCCTATGATGTCGAGGCGCAGATCGGCGGCAAGTTGGCGCAGCTCGGCCAGCGCCTGATCAACGGCGCTGCCAAAAAGCTGGCCGACGAATTTTTTGCGAATTTCGCCAAGGCGGTACAGGGTTAGCTCTGCGCCTAAAGGCATAACTGCCTGCATTTCGGGCGATGTTGCCCGAAGGTGCAATGGCCCATATGATGGGTTGGAATAACTATAAGAACCGCTTCGCCTGACAGGGCGGGGTGCTGACCAGAGAGTCCTGATGGCCAAAATCTCCCTTATCGTGAATGGCAATCCCGTCAATGCCAATATCGACCCCCGCACCCTGCTGGTGCAGTTCCTGCGCGAGCATCTGCGGTTGACCGGGACCCATGTCGGCTGCGACACCTCGCAGTGCGGCGCCTGCGTCGTGCATCTCGACGGCAAGGCCGTGAAATCCTGCACCACGCTCGCGGTGATGGCCGACGGCCACGAGGTCAAGACCATCGAGGGGCTGGCCGCCGACGGCGCGCCGCTGCATCCGATGCAGGAGGCCTTCCGCGAGCATCACGGCTTGCAGTGCGGCTTCTGCACGCCCGGCATGATCATGACCGCGATCGACATCGTGCATCGCAAGGGGCACGAGCTCGACGACCACACGATTCGCGAAGAGCTCGAAGGCAATCTCTGCCGCTGCACCGGCTACCAGAACATCGTCGCCTCGATCGCCGCCGGCGCGAAGGCGATGGCGAAATCCGATCTCGCGTAAACCGACATTCGCGCGCATCTCGCGATCAGGAAGTCCATTATGTACGAATTCAAGTATCATCGCCCTGGGACCGTGCGGCAGGCGGCCAATCTCCTGGTGAAGAACGAGGACGCCAAGGTGATCGCCGGCGGCCATACGCTGATCCCCGTGATGAAGCAGCGCCTCGCAAGCCCGCCGCATCTCGTCGATCTCTCGCATATCGAAGGTCTCGACACGATCGAGATGAAGGGCCGTTCGCTGGTGATCGGCGCCACGGCGAAGCACGCCGATGTCGCGACGTCGGCCATCGTGGGTGAAGCGATCCCGGCGCTCGCGAGCCTTGCCGGCGGAATCGGCGATCCGGCGGTCCGTCACAAGGGCACGATCGGCGGCTCGCTCGCCAACAACGACCCGACCGCGGACTATCCGGCGGCGGTGCTGGCGCTCGGCGCCACCATCGTCACCAACAAGCGCCGTCTGAAGGCGGAAGAGTATTTCCAGGGCCTGTTCACGACCGCGCTCGAGGCGGATGAGATCATCACGAAGGTGATGTTCCCGCTGCCGAAGAAGGCGGCCTACGTCAAATTCCGCAACCAGGCCTCGCGCTATGCGCTGGTTGGCGTGTTCGTGGCGCGGCGTCCGTCGGATGTGCGCGTCGCCATCACCGGCGCCGGCTCGGACGGCGTGTTCCGCGTCACTGCGTTCGAGGAAGCCTTGAAGAAGCGCTTCTCCTCGAAGGTGTTCGACGGCATCGACGTGCCGGCCGAAGGCCTCAACAGCGATATCCACGGCAGCGCGGAGTATCGTGCGCACCTGATCGGGGTGCTGACGCGGCGCGCCGTCGACGCTGCCAACGCCAAAGAGTAGCGCACGATCCGGAAAAGTGTGCAGCGGTTTTCCGACAAGATCATGCGCAAATAAAAGTTGCCCGGACCGGGCGTAGCGAGACTGGCTCTTTCATGACTGCAGCGGCACTGCCGGCATCGGTCGATGCGATGCTCGAACTCCTCACTTCGCGCGGCTATCTTGCGGAGCGGTCGCTGGCGACGGTGACGTATCTGTCGCTGCGCATGGGGCGCCCGCTGTTTCTGGAAGGCGAGGCTGGCGTCGGCAAGACCGAGATCGCAAAAGTGCTGTCGACCGCGCTGGGACGGAAGCTGATCCGCCTGCAATGCTATGAGGGCCTCGACGTCTCTTCCGCGGTCTATGAGTGGAACAGCGCCGCACAGATGATCGCGATCCGGATGGCGGAGGCCGCCGGCGACACCGATCGCGAGCAGCTCTCGTCCGACATCTTCGCCGATCGTTATCTGATCAAGCGGCCGCTGCTCCAGGCGCTGGAGCCGGACGTTGCCGGCCCGCCGGTGCTGCTGATCGACGAGCTCGATCGCGCCGATGAGGCGTTCGAGGCGTATCTGCTCGAAATCCTCAGTGACTTCCAGGTGACCATCCCCGAATTCGGCACCGTGAAGGCGCCGCATCCGCCGATCGTCATCATTACCTCCAACCGCACCCGTGAGATCCACGACGCGCTGAAGCGGCGCTGTCTCTATCACTGGGTTGACTATCCCTCCGCCGAGCGCGAGCTCGCGATCATCAAGACGCGCGTGCCTGGCATCTCGGCAAAGCTGTCGCAGCAGGTGGTGCGTTTCGTGCAGGCGCTGCGCAACCAGGATTTCTACAAGTCCCCGGGCGTCGCCGAGACCATCGATTGGGCGACGGCACTCTCCGAACTCGACGCCCGCTCGCTGACGGCGCAGGTCGTCGGCGACACGCTGGGCGCGCTGCTCAAGTATCAGGACGACATCGTCCGCATGCAGGGCGATGCCTTGCAAAAGGTGCTGAAGGACGCGACGAGCGAGTCGTAAGGTTTCGTCATTCGGGGCGCGGCAAAGCGCGAAACCGGAATCTCGCGCTGCAACCTCTGGATTTCGGGTTCACGCTTCGCGTGCCCCGGAATGACGGAGGAGGGGATAGACCATGGCCATCAATCACCTTGCGCCTGACAAGACCGAGCAGTTCGCCGACAACATCGTCGGTTTCGCCCGCGCGCTTCGTGCTGCCGGTCTTCCCGTCGGCCCCGGCGCGGTGATCGATGCCGTCAACGCGCTCCAGGTGATCGACATCGGCAGCCGCGCCGACGTCTTCACCACGCTAGAGGCGATCTTCGTCAAGCGCCACGAGCATGCGCTGATCTTCAGGCAGGCCTTCAATCTGTTCTTCAGGCCTTCCGAAGAGTGGAAGCACATGCTGGATTCGGTGCCGCTGCCTGATCATGCCAAGAAGAAGCCGCCGCCGGCCTCCCGCCGCGTCCAGGAGGCGCTGTCGCAGCCGCAGATGACGGAGACGCCGCAGCACCAGGAGCAGGATCTGCGCCTGTCGGTCTCCGACAAGGAAATCCTTCAGAAGAAAGACTTCGCGCAGATGAGCGCGGCGGAGATCAGCGAAGCGCTGCGCGCAATCGAGAAGATGAAGCTGCCGCAGGCCGAGCTCCTGACGCGCCGGCATCGGCCCGATCGGCGCGGGTTGCGCCTCGACCTGCGCCGAACCTTACGGGCCTCGCTGCACACCGGCGGCGACATCATCGACATCCACCGCCTCGGGCGGATCGAGAAGCCGGCGCCGATCGTGGCGCTCTTGGATATCTCGGGCTCGATGAGCGAATACACCCGCCTGTTCCTGCATTTCCTCCATGCCATCACCGACGCGCGCAAGCGCGTCTCCGTCTTCCTGTTCGGCACCCGCCTCACCAACGTCACCCGTGCGCTCCGCCAGCGCGATCCGGACGAGGCGCTGGCAAGCTGCTCGGCGGCGGTGGAGGACTGGGCCGGCGGCACGCGGATTGCGACCTCGCTGCACAACTTCAACAAATTGTGGGCGCGGCGCGTGCTGAGCCAGGGCGCCATCGTGCTCCTGATCTCCGACGGGCTGGAGCGCGAGGCGGACTCCAAGCTCGCCTTCGAGATGGACCGGCTGCACCGCTCCTGCCGCCGGCTGATCTGGCTGAACCCGCTGCTCAGGTTTGGCGGCTTCGAGGCCAAGGCCCAGGGCATCAAAATGATGCTGCCCCACGTTGACGAATTCCGCCCGGTGCATAATTTGAGTTCGATCCAGGAGCTGATCAAGACGCTCTCCCAGCCGCTGCCGCCGCATCACCGCAGCCTGATCCGTTCCGCAGCTTGAGAGGTAGGCCATGCTCGATCGCGACGAGGATATCCTGAAGGCGGCGGAGGACTGGCAGAAGGCCGGCCATGGCGTAGCGCTTGCAACGGTGGTCGAGACCTGGGGCTCGGCACCGCGGCCGGCGGGCTCGAGCCTCGTGATCAACGACGACGGCACGTTTTTGGGCTCGGTGTCCGGCGGCTGCGTCGAAGGCGCCGTGGTCACCGAGGCCATGGACGTGATCGAGACGGGCAAGCCGAAAATGCTGGAGTTCGGCGTGGCCGACGAGACCGCCTGGAACGTCGGGTTGTCCTGCGGCGGTACCATCCGTGTCTTCGTCGAGAAGGTTGGCTAGCCGTGAAGCTCGAAACCCTGCACGAACTCAATGCCGAGCGCGCCGCGCGGCGGCCGGTCATCCTTGTCACCGACACCGAGAGCGGCGAGCAGCGGCTGGTGAAGGCCAAGGACTTTGCCAAGGATCCCCTGCGTGTCGAGCTGGAGAAGCAGCTCCGCACGGGTAAGAGCGGCAATGTCGAGGCCGGCGACAAGAAGCTGTTTCTCAACGTCTATGCGCCGACCGCGAAGATGGTGATCGTCGGGGCCGTCCATATCAGCCAGGCGCTGGCGCCGATGGCGCGCTCGCTCGGCTATGACGTCACGGTCGTCGATCCCCGCACGGCCTTTGCGAGCGCCGAGCGATTCCCGGACGTGCCGCTGATCGCGGAATGGCCCGACGTCGCGCTGCCGCCGCTCAACATCGACCACTACACCGCCTTCGTGGCGCTGACCCACGATCCCAAGATCGACGATCCCGCGCTGCTGCATGCCTTCGAGCGCGACTGCTTCTATATCGGCGCGCTCGGCTCGCGGAAGACGCATGCCAAGCGCGGCGACCGGTTGCGGGCGCAGGGTGCGAAGGATAGCGACATCGCGCGCATCCATGCGCCGATCGGCCTTGCGATCGGTGCGGTCTCGCCGTCCGAGATCGCTGTGTCGATCATGGCCGAGATCACGGCGCAACTCCGCCTGCCTCCGAAAGAAAAAGAAGTAGCGGCATGAAATTCGGCCCGGCGAGTCCGAAGGATGCGATTGGAGGGGTGACGGTCCACACCCTGCGCCAGGGTCCGCTGGTGCTGAAGAAGGGCACGACGATCGGCCCTGGCGAGGTCGAGGCGCTGACACGCGCCGGCATCAAGGACATCGTCGTGGTACGCATGGAGCAGGGCGACGTCTCCGAGGACGTCGCGGCCGCCAGCATTGCCGATGCTGTTGGCGGCGAGGGCATCCATGTCGAGCGCGCTTTCACCGGCCGCGCCAATCTGTTCGCGGCGCGCCCCGGCGTGCTGGTGATCGACCGCGCGGCGGTCGATCGTATCAACAATGTCGATGAAGCCATTACCTTTGCGACGCTCTCCGCCTTCAAGCCGGTGGTCGAGGGCGAGATGGTCGGCACCGTGAAGATCATCCCGTTCGGCGTCGAGGGCGGTTTGCGTGATGCCGCGGTGAAGGCCGCTGGCCGCGACGTGCTGCGCGTTGCGCCTTACGTGATCAAGCGTGTCGGCGTGGTCTCGACGCTGCTGCCGGGCCTGTCCTCCAAGGTCGTCGACAAGACGCTGCGCGTCACTGCCGAGCGGCTGGCGCCTGCGGGGGCTAACATCATCGCCGAGCGGCGGGTGCCGCATGAGGAGACGGCGCTATCGGCGGCGATCAAGGAGCTGCTCGGACTTGGCGCCGAGCTCGTCATCGTGTTCGGCGCCTCCGCGATCGCCGATCGCCGCGACGTGATCCCGGCGGCTATCACCGAGATCGGCGGCGCGATCGAGCATTTCGGCATGCCGGTCGATCCCGGCAATCTGCTGCTGATCGGCCGCGCCGGCCAGGTGCCCGTGCTGGGCGCGCCGGGCTGTGCGCGCTCGCCGGTGGAAAACGGCTTTGACTGGGTGCTAATGCGGCTCCTCGCCGGCATCAAGGTGACGCGCGCCGAGCTGATGGGTATGGGTGTCGGCGGCCTGTTGATGGAGATCGTCACGCGGCCGCAGCCGCGCGCAAAACCCGAGACCGAAGGCAACAGCCACGTCGCTGCGATCGTGCTCGCCGCCGGGCGGTCGACCCGGATGGGCGGGCCAAACAAGCTGCTCGCCGAGCTCGAGGGCAAGAAGCTGGTGCGGATCGCGACCGAGCAGGTGCTGGCCTCAAAGGCGTCCGAGGTGATCGTCGTCACCGGCCATCAGGCCGAGCTGGTCGAGCAGGCGCTTAGGGGCTTGAAGGTGAAGTTCGTTCGCAATCCGGATTTTGCCGGCGGCATCGCAAGTTCGGTCAAGGCCGGCATCGCGGCCGTGCCGGAGACCTGCGATGGCGCGCTGGTCTGCCTTGGCGATATGCCGCTGATCGATGCCGGGCTGGTCGACCGCCTGATCGACAGTTTTGCACCCGACCGCGGCAATCTGATTGCCGTGCCCGTCAGCGAGGGCCGCCGCGGCAATCCTGTGCTGTGGTCGCGCCGCTTCTTCAGCGAATTGATGACGCTCGACGGCGACATCGGCGCGCGCCATCTGATCGCCAAGCATGCGGAAGTCGTGGCCGAAGTCCCCGTCGATGGCGAGAGCGCCTTCCTCGACATCGATACGCCGCAAGCGCTGGAAGCCGCGAGACGCGGATAGAGATGCCGTAGGGTGGGCAAAGCGAAGCGTGCCCACCACTTCTCCCGCCAATCGACGAAAGATGGTGGGCACGGCGCAAGAGCGCCTTTGCCTACCCTACAAATCGGGTCTGCTTGCCGCCTCCCAATCTCCCGATTTCAACCACTCGTTCACCATCTGGAAACGACCGGCCGATAAGGTCTCCTCCGCCTGCCTCGGGGGAGGGGAATTTCCATGGCTTCGAACGTCGTCGCGCGCCGTTGCGCGATGTTTTTCTTTGGGCTGAGCGTTGCTGTGGCAGGGGCCCGCTACGTCACGGATGCACACGCCGCCGGCGCCTTCGCGGTCGGCAAGTGCGGCGCCTATGGTCATGCCTATGACTTCCCCGGCGAAGCTGCGGCGCGCGCCGCCGCACAAAAGCAGTGCAAGGGCGAGTGCACGACCGTGACCATGAAGCGCGCCTGCGCCGCGATGTCAGTCGATCTCGCCAATCCCTGCGGCGCTTATGGCTACGCCGTGAAGCCGAAGATCTCGACGACGCTCAACGCCGCCACGCGCGAATGCTACAAATATGGCGGCAAGGAATGCGTCATCCGTGCCTGGGCCTGCGACGCGAAGGGTTGAAGCCCCGCACGCGGTCGTTGGTGATGGCTCGGCCGATCAGGCCTCTGTCTCGATCGACCAGGGGACCTTCGCTTTTACGAAATCCGACCACGCCTTCCTGAGACGCGGTTCGGTACCGACCATCGCGTGTGCCTGCCAGCCGGCGATCGCGGCTGCCGCAGTGCTGCCGTTTGCGGACTCCGTGCCGATATCCGCGAGCAGCGAAGCCGTTGTCGCCATGTCGTTATAGATGCCGAGCTCGTGCTGCAAATCGGCCAGTCTGTCCGAGAAGCGTTTTGCAGACTTGCGCTGCCCATAGAGCGGCAACAGGAAATCAGCGACATAGCGCAGCTTCTTCACGGCGAGCCTCACGCAGTGCAGCTCATCAGGGGTGAGCGACTTGAAGCGGCGGCCGCGCTTGAGCACCTTCGCATGCTGGGCCGACAGAATACGCCGTGCGAAATTCATGGCGAGCTCGGCCAGTTGGCCCAAACGTTCCGCAGCGACTTCGCTGCGCCAGCCGCGCGTTTCGATCCAGCCGCCAAGCCCGATCACGAACGACGCAGCCCGGCGGTCGCCCAGCACCAGGCGCGCCTTGTCGTAGGAGGACGTCCGGCGTTGTTCTACGGCTTGATCCAGTGCGTCGAAGCCGGCGATCGAGGGGCAGCCTTGCGCGACGGTGCGCAGAGTGTCGTTCTGGAAGACGTCCCACTCGCGCGCGGCGGAGAGATTTTGTCCCAGCCACCTGGCCTCTGCGCGCAGCAGGTCGAGCTTGCTCTCCGATAGGACCGATTGCATCAGGTGCATGGCGGATCGCAGGCGGCGCAGGGCGACGCGAAGCTGATGAATCCCTTCGGGATCGCGGCCGTCCTCGGCGGCGGGAAGCGACTGGAGAAGATGAAGGAGACAGGCGCGCAGGATCGCGGCAAAGGTCTCATCGAGGGAGGCCGATGGATCGAGGCGCAGCTTGCGCGGCCTTCTTGCCGCCGGCGGGGTGTCGGCGGCAAGGTCAAATCCGCGCGCCGATTTGCTGCGGATGGATGGTTTCACCGGTCCATGCTCGGCGAGCCGCAGCGCAAGCTCGTAGACTGCGGACACGCTACCGGACTTGAGCTCGAGCTCGATCTCGCTGACCGGCATCGATCGATCGCCGGATTTCAGGAAGCCCTGGTCGAAAGCGACCTCGACGGTGCCGGATGGCAGGTCAACGATGCGCTGATGCCGGTGGATGTCGGTGGTGAAGACCGCCTCGAGCGGACGACGATCGAGATCCGTGCGCAGCTTCTCCGGGATGAACGGCAGCGCCAGCGCGACATCGGCAGCAGCGGAGGGTACGCTTGCCTCCCATTCGCCACGCCTGAGCGGATCGTTCTCGGAGTCGGCCTTCACGGTCTGTGTGAACCGAGCGCCGCTCTGGCGCACCCTGAAGCTCAATCCATGACGACGAAGCGCACGCTTGGGCGTGTCGTAGTAGATGGCCTTGAGGTGCTTTCGTGTGCCCTTGTTGCGCGCGTTCGCCGTGATGATCGGTGCATTGTTGAAATCCGCCAGGCGATCAGCGTCCACAAGCAGCTTGAGTTCGAGTTCGGCGGCGCGTGGAGCAACGTCACCGGACGGGGAGACATCCTGTGCAGGCGTCTCACCACCAGACGGCCTGGCGTCAGCGCCAAGGCCTTCGGCGTCCGAGACGTCGCCGTGCGCGAGCGCATCGTCAATGCGAGGCTCTTGTTCCGTGCGGGACGCGACAGAGTTCTTGGTTTTCTTCCTGTCTTCTGTGCTTCTCGTCCTGTCCTCCGGGACGTGATGGCCGTTGGACCGAGGTACATTACGCACGGTTTCGAAGGCCGGCTTCATGGCGCCAGATTCGGACATAGGATTTGTGTGACAGTTTGATGACAGTGCCGTGATGTATAGCCGACTCGACTCGCGTGGGGAAGCGGTCCCCGGTTGCATCGAGTTTGAAATTTTCCCGCTGTGAACAAATAGGTCAACCTGAGTTACATTCATCCTCAGATAGCACTCACTCGAGGAATTTTATTTCTCGATGCGTGGCAAGCGTGGGGAAAATCATGCAATTCGACACCAAGATCGCCGTCGTGATCCGCACCGATCTCCAAGCGTGGCAGAAGCTCAACGTGGCCTCGTTCCTCACCAGTGGAATCGCCGCCAACTTTCCCGAATGCATAGGCGAGCCTTACGAGGACGCGTCCGGGACCAAGTATCTTTCCTTGATCGGTCAACCGATCCTGATCTACGGCGCCGATGGTCCTGCACTGTCCCGCGCGCTCGATCGCGCGCTGACGCGCAATGTCACGCCCGCGGTCTATACGGAGGACATGTTCTCGACCACGCATGATGCTGCCAATCGCGAGGCGGTGAGGGCGGTCAGCCGCGCCGATCTCAATCTCGTTGGCATCGCGATGCGCGCCGAGCGCAAGGTGATCGATAAAATTTGCGATGGTTTGAAGTTCCATCACTGACATGTTCGCTCGCGCGTAAACCACTGTCACCGGATGTGTCTTCGCATCGTGTGCGCAAACATTGTGCTGTTTGACGTCAATCAAGGGCGCGCCGCTCGCGGCCATTAGTCTGCTTCCCGCAAATGCAATGGACTTTGCACAAATGCAAAGGACTTTGCACGAATGCAAAGGAGCAGACCGATGCCGACCATGAAAGCTGCCGTCGTCACCAGTTTTGGCAAGCCGCTCGAGATCAAGGATGTACCACTGCCGCAGCCTGGTCCTGGCGAGGTCCTGGTCAAGGTGAAGGCTTGCGGGGTCTGCCACACTGATTTGCACGCAGCGTCCGGCGATTGGCCGGTTAAACCGGTTCCGCCCTTCATTCCGGGGCACGAGGTCGCCGGCTCCGTCGCTGCGTTGGGACCCGGCGTCACCGACCTCAGGGTGGGCGACGCTGTCGGCGTCGCGTGGCTGCACGATTCGTGCATGGCTTGCGAATATTGCGAGACCGGCTGGGAGACGCTGTGCGAGCATCAGCACAACACCGGCTACAGCGTGAATGGTGGCTTTGCCGAATACGTCATCGCCGCTGCCGCGTTCGCGGCGAAGCTGCCGGCCAATATCGATTTCGCCGGCGTCGCACCGATCCTCTGCGCCGGCGTGACGACCTACAAGGGATTGAAGGAGACCGAGGCACGGCCCGGCGAATGGGTAGTGATCTCGGGCGTCGGCGGTCTCGGCCATGTCGCGATCCAATATGCCAAGGCGATGGGGCTCAAGGTCGCCGCCATCGACATCGCCGAAGACAAGCTGGCGCTGGCGCGCACGACGGGCGCCGATCTCGCAGTCAACGCGCTGAATGCAGATGCCGTCGACAAGGTGCTGGCCGCGACCGGGGGAGGGGCGCATGGCGTGCTGGTGACCGCCGTCTCAACGGCTGCCTTCGCGCAGGCGCTGAAGATGGCGCGCCGGAAGGGCACCGTCAGTCTCGTCGGTCTGCCGCCCGGCGAATTCCCGACCCCGATCTTCGATGTCGTGCTGAAGCGCATCACCGTGCGCGGCTCAATCGTCGGCACGCGCAGGGATCTCGATGAGGCCATCGCTTTTGCGGCCGACGGGAAGGTGCATGCTGAGGTCACCAAGGTCCCGCTCGCCGAGATCAACACGGTGTTCGAAAAGATGAAGGCCGGCAAGATCGACGGCCGCATGGTGCTCGATTTTGCCTAGATTAATTTAGCGCCGGCGTCTCACGCCGGCGGCATGGTGTCGAACTTGGGCAGGCTCGGATCGAGGCGATCCCAGTCATGACCGCGCGCTGCATAAGTTATCACCTGCGGCTTGTAGCGGGCCGGCTCGTCGAGGCTCGCGGCGCGGACGGTGAAGATGTCGGGCTGTGCTGCGAAGGTCATGTAGACCGGCAAACCGCACACGGAGCAGAAGGCGCGCGTCTTCACGTTGCCGCTGTCGCCGACCATGTCCCATTGCTTGGCCTCGCCCGTCACCGTGACGCCAGGGCGCGCGAAGGTAAGGTACGAGCCGTGGCCGGTGCCGCTTTCACGTTGACAGTCCCGGCACTGGCAGTGGTTGGCGAAGAGGGGCTCACTGGCAATCGAATAGCGGATCGCGCCGCAGGCGCAGCCGCCGGTATAGGGCTTGTTCATCGCGGGATCTCCCACTCACTGTTCGCCGCTGATCTCGTCGAGCTGCCGGACGACCTTCTTCCAGCCTCCGCTCATGACCGCGTAGGCGGAGTCGTTTCTGGGCATGACGAAGCCCGCATGAACCAGACGGATCCGCGTTCCGGCGTCGACTGGGGTGAGGGACCAGGTCACGATCGTGTCGAGCGGCGCGCCGTAGCCGGTGTTGCGCTCGTCGCCGCCCTTCCAGGCATAGACGAGACGCTGGTTCGGGATGACCTCCAGAACCCGGCAATGAATCACTCCATCCCAGGCGCCTCCCGGCGTGGTTTGGAAGGTGAAGGTGTTGCCTTCGATCGCCTCGAAGCCGGTCGGCGGCATCAGCCAGCGCGCGATCAACTGCGCGCTGGTCAGCGCCTTCCAGACTGTCGCGGGTGTGTGAGGGAAGACCTCTTCAATGGCGATGTCCCGGATATTCGCTTGGGTCTCGGCTTTCAACTCGGCTGCACTCACGGATCGATCTCCTTCAAGAGGTCACGCAGGTTCTGGAAGCGCTCGCGCCAGAAGACGCCATAATGATCCATCCACTCGACCAGAGGCTCGAGTCCCTGCGGCGCGGCGCGGTAGTAGACGTTGCGCCCCTCGGCGCGTTCGGCGACGAGGCCCGCCTGTTTCAGCGACTTCAGGTGTTGCGAGATCGCGCCCTGGGTCACGCCGCTGCCGCGCGTCAGCTCCGCGACGCAGATCTCCTTGCTCTGGAAAACACGCTCGAACACGGCGCGGCGGGTTGGATCGGCGAGAGCGCGCATGACGGTGGTGACGGAGTTTGGAGCGGCTTCGAGCATGCCATTAAATTAGCGTACGCTAATGAATTAGTCAAGGCTAATTTGTCCGAGGTGGATGTTTTCAGGCGAATCCAATTGACGATGACTGACCAGTCAGTCATAAATTACAGATGTCAAAGAAGCCGACCAAACCCGTCATGTCATCCGCAGTCCGCGCCAAGAGCGATGCGCACGAAGCCGGCGAAGCTGCCGCTCCCGGATCAAACCGCGCCACGCGCGCGGCGGAGCGGCGTGCGGCGATCGTGGAGGCGGCTCTGGAAGAGTTCATCGCGCGCGGCTTTGCGGCGACGCGGCTCGACGACATCGCCAAGCGCGCGGGCGTGGCGAAGGGCACGATCTACCTGCACTTCAAGGACAAGGAATCCATGTTCGAGGAGCTGGTGCGCATCGTCATCGTGCCAGTGGTCGAGCGGCTCACCACGCTGCCGCCGCCGACCGGCTCGGTGCGCGATCTCGTCGAGGCCTTTGCGACCAATTTCCTGAAGGAGGTTGCGAACACCAGGCGCGGCGATCTCGTGCGCCTGATCGTGGCGGAGGGGCCGCGCTTTCCGGCCGTGGCCGACTTTTACTATCGCGAGGTGGTGTCGCGCGGGATGGCCGGCATGCGCGCGCTGATCGAACTCGGGATCGCCCGCGGTGAGATTCAGCAAAAGAACCTCGCGCGCTTTCCCCAGATCCTGGTCGCGCCGGCGCTGATCGCGGTGATCTGGCAGAGCCTGTTTGCGCGGCATTTCCCCCTCGACGCGCAGGAGATGCTGCGCGTCCATCTCGATTTGATTTTTGGCGAACGGAGGACGACATGAGGTCGTCGCAAACCATTTCTCACCTCATCCTGAGGAGCGCGGAACGCGCGTCTCGAAGGATGAAGGCCCGGTTGTTGCCCCTCGCCCTTCGAGACGCCGCTTCGCGGCTCCTCAGGGTGAGGGTTCGACAGAGGCATCTGCCGCCCCAGGCGATTCAGTTTTCGGTGCCTCTCGCGCGACTCTGTGCGATCGCGGCCCTGGTGCTTGCAACCGGGCTTGCCGCCTGCAAGGAGAGCCGCGATCCCGGCTTCCAGGGCTGGGTCGAGGCCGACATGATCTTCGTCAGCCCCGATGAGGCCGGCCGCGTCACCAAGCTCAACGTCCGCGAAGGCGACGAGGTGAAGGTCGGCGACGCCCTTTACTCGGTCGACGACGATCTCCAGCTTGCCGATCTCAATCAGACCAAGGCGACGCTGGCGAACGCGCAGCAGACCCATGATCGTGCGGAGTCGCTTAGAAAGACCGGCTCCGGTACGCAGGTGACGCTCGATTCTGCCGTCTCGGACCTGCGGGTCGCTGAGGCGCGCGTGGTGACCTCGGAGACGCGGCTGGCGCGGCGCAAGGGTTTTGCGCCGGTTGCCGGCACCATCCAGCAGATCTATTTCCGCGAGGGCGAGATGGTGGCGGCGCAGCGGCCAGTGCTGTCGATCATGCCGCCGGGCAACATGAAGCTGCGCTTCTTCGTGCCGGAGACCGAGCTGCCCAAGCTTGCGATCGGCGATCAGGTGCGGGTCGCCTGCGACAATTGTGCGGCCGATCTCACCGCGAAGATCTATTTCATCGCGACCACGGCCGAATACACCCCGCCGGTGATCTACAGCCTCGATGAGCGCAACAAGCTCGTGTACTTGATCCAGGCGCGGCCGTCGCGGCCCGATGCGCTGCGCGTGGGCCAGCCGATCAGCGTGTATCTCAATCCCAAAACTCCGGTAGCGGACAAGCGATGAGCGGGACAGCCGGCAACGGTATCGCGATCGACGTCAAAGGACTGACAAAGTCCTTTGGCGGCCGCGAGGTCGTGCACGATCTGTCGATGCAGGTGAAGCGCGGCTCGATCTACGGCTTTCTCGGTCCCAACGGAAGTGGCAAGACCACGACCATTCGCATGCTCTGCGGGCTTCTGACGCCCGACAGCGGCGAGGGCACCTGTCTCGGCTACGACATCAGGCGCGATGCCGATCGCATCAAGCGCCAGGTCGGCTACATGACCCAGCGCTTCAGCCTGTATCAGGACCTCTCGGTGCGCGAGAACCTGGAGTTCGTTGCGCGGCTCTACGGCATGCGCGATGCGCGCGGCGCGGCAGGCGAGATGATCAAGCGGCTCGGTCTGTCGGGCCGCGAGGAGCAGCTTGCGGGCGAGCTCTCCGGCGGCTGGAAGCAACGGCTGGCGCTGGGCGCTTGCACGCTGCCCAATCCGCAACTCCTGCTGCTGGACGAGCCGACCGCCGGCGTCGATCCCAAGGCGCGGCGCGACTTCTGGAACGAGATCCATGCGCTCGCCGCCGAAGGCCTCACCGTGCTGGTGTCAACTCATTACATGGACGAGGCCGAGCGCTGCCACGAGATCGCTTACATCGCCTACGGCCATCTCCTCACCCATGGCACGGTCGACGAGGTGATCGCGAAATCCGCGCTCACCACCTACACCGTCACTGGCGATGATTTGAACGGGCTCGCCGCCGAGCTCACCGGCAAGCCCGGCGTCGACATGGTGGCGCCGTTCGGCACCTCGCTGCACGTCTCGGGCCGCGACGTCGCGGCGCTGGAAGCCAGTATCGCGCCCTTGCGCGACCGGGATGGCATGCACTGGCAGAAATCGCATCCCTCGCTCGAAGACGTCTTCATCGAACTCATGAACCGCTCCAGGGACAATTTCCAATAAGGACAATTTCCAATGAGCGTTACAGACATATCGGATCACGGTCACGACATCCGCGAGCGCTTCGGCTTCTGGCGGCGCTCCTATGCGATGGTGGTGAAGGAGTTCATCCAGCTCCGCCGCGACCGCGTCTCCTTCGCCATGATCGTGATCATCCCGGTGATGCAGCTTCTGCTGTTCGGCTATGCCATCAACACCACGCCGCACAATCTGCCGAGCGCCGTCCTGCTCCAGGAGGATAGCGATCTCGCGCGCTCCGTGCTGAAGGCGCTGGAGAACACCGCCTATTTCCGTTTCACCCGCGAGGTGCACGACGTCGACGAGTTCGACAACCTGCTGAAGTCCGGTAAGGTGCTGTTCGGCGTCGAGATCCCGCGCGGCTTCGAGCGCGCGGTGCGGCGCGGCGACAAGCCGGCGCTGCTGGTCGCCGCCGATGCGACCGATCCGGTCGCGGCAAGCGCAGCGCTCGGCTCGCTCGGCATGATCGTGCAGACCGCGCTCCAGCACGATCTCTACATCGGCGATCCCCCGGAGATGCCGTTCGAGATCCGTGCGCACGCCCGCTACAATCCGGCCGCGTCCTCGCGGCTGAACATCGTGCCGGGCCTCGTCGGCACCATCCTGACCATGACCATGCTGATCTTCACCGCGCTGTCCGTCACGCGCGAGGTCGAGCGCGGCACCATGGAAAGCCTGCTCTCGATGCCGATACGGCCGGTCGAGGTGATGTTCGGGAAGATCATCCCTTACGTGCTGGTCGGCTTCATTCAGGCCTTCCTGATCCTCTCGATCGGCGTGTTGCTGTTCGGCGTGCCCGTGCTCGGCAGCCTCACCTTGCTGGCGCTGCTTTCGACGCTGTTCATCACCACCAATCTCGCAATCGGCTACACGTTCTCGACCATCGTGCAGAACCAGCTCCAGGCCATGCAGATGTCGATGATGTTCTTCCTGCCGAGCATCTTGCTGTCCGGCTTCATGTTCCCGTTCGCTGGCATGCCGGTCTGGGCACAATATCTCGGCGAGGGCCTGCCGCTGACGCATTATGTGCGTATCGTCCGCGCCATCATGCTCAAAGGCGCAACCGTCCAGAACCTGCAATATGACACTTTGGCGCTGGCAGCCCTCATGCTGGTCGCCATGGTCATCGCCGTGACGCGCTTCCGCCGCACGCTCGATTGAGGCAAAATGCCCCGCAACGACGAGGGGCGAGATGGTCAGTTTTGCGAGCAGGACCGGCGGGCAGAAGGCCGCGATATCGGCGGATTTCGAGCACGAGCTGGCGCGCGAGGTACTGCGGACCGAGCTGTTGCGCGTGAAGGCGCTGATCGTGACGGGATGCGTCATGATCCTGTTCATCACTGCGATGTACCTGATCGCCCCGAGCGTCGTGGACCGGGTCTGGCACGGGACGTCCGGGCTGATCCAGGTCTATAGCCTGCTGATCGGATTTGTCCTGTTCGAGGTCTGGGTTCAGTCCCAGATCAGGCGAAATCTCAGGCTCGATCGGGACGTGCCGGTGGTCAGGCGGTACATCGGGACGCTGATCGAGACCTCGCTGCCGACGGTCATCCTGGTCCTGGAGATCCGCAGTATGGGGGCAATCCCTGCACTCGGTTTTGCCGTGCCCCTGGTCTATTTCATCTTCATCATTCTCTCGACGCTGCGCCTCGATTTCTGGTTGTCGGCCTTCACCGGATTCGTGGCGGCTGCCCAGCTCCTCGCCGTCGCACTCTATTTCGATCCCGTCAGCGGCGCCGGCGAGCCTCAGGCCTATTTCCATGCGGTGCGCAGCTGCATCATCCTGGTCTGCGGCGTGCTCGCAGGCGCCGTCGGCGCGCAGCTTCGCCGCCAGTTCGCGGCAAGCATCACGGCAGCTACCGCGCGCGACCGCGTCACAAACCTGTTCGGCCAGCACGTCTCGCCGCAGGTCGTCGAGCGGCTGATGGCGGAGGGGACCAGCGCGGGCGGCGACATCAGGCGTGTCGCGGTGATGTTCGTCGACTTCCGCGGCTTCACCGCCGGCGCACGCTCGCGCTCGCCGCAGGACGTGGTCGATCGGCTCGACGGCGCCTTCGCCGTGCTGGTCGACATCCTCGATCGCCATGGCGGCATCGTGAACAAGTTCTTGGGCGACGGTTTTCTCGCACTGTTTGGGGCACCGCTCGCCGCATCCGACGCCGCGCACCGGGCCGTCGCTGCCGGCCGCGAGATGCTCAGCGCGATGGACCACATCAACGCGCAATCGAGCTGGCCGCTGCGGATCGGCATCGGCATCCATTTCGGCGAGGTCGTCGCCGGCAATATCGGCTCACCCCGGCGCAAGGAGTATACGGTGATCGGCGACACCGTGAACTTTGCCTCAAGGCTGGAGGCGCTGAACAAGGATTTCGGCTCGCAGCTCCTGATTTCGTCCGCGGTGCGCGATGTCCTCGGTGACGATGGCGACGATGCCGTCGCGCTCGGAGAGGTCGAGGTGCGCGGCTACGAGCGGCCGATGGCGGTTTTTCAGTTGGGGTAGTGGACTCCGATGCCCGTCATTCCGGGGCGCCCTAAGGGCGAACCCGGAATCTCGAGATTCCGGGTTCGGCTCTTCGAGCTGCCCCGGAATGACGACCACCAGGCTTTAGGAGGGTGAAGGTATTTCAGTAGTTCTTGACTCATTTCTCATCTAGTCATCTATATGACTATATGAATTCAGCCCCGCTCGACGACCGCCTGCCACGCTACCAGCGCCTGCGCGACGATCTCGCCGCGCGGATCAACCGCAATGAATGGAGGCCGGGCGAGCCGATTCCGTCCGAAGCCGAGCTCGCCGCGCATTACGGCGTCGCGATCGGCACCGTGCGGAAGGCGATCGATCAGCTCGTCAGCGACACCGTGCTTGAGCGCCAGCAGGGCCGCGGCACCTTCGTCCGCCGCGCGCGCTTCAACTCCTCGCTGTTCCGCTTCTTCCGCTTCCAGTCCGAGAGCGGCGAGCGCCGCGTGCCGCAAAGCCGCATCCTCAGGCGGAAATGCGTGCCGGCAACCTCTGCCGTCGCATCCGCGCTGCGTATCTCCGTCGGCGAGCCCGTGATCAGTCTGTCGCGCCTGCGCCTGATTGACGACGTGCCGCTGCTTGCCGAAGAGATCTGGCTGCAAAAGTCGCGCTTCGCGGCGATCCTCGACATCGACCCGTCCGAGTTCGGCGACCTGCTTTATCCGCTCTACGAGGAGCGCTGCGGCGAGGTCGTGGTGTCGGCGGAGGAAATCCTGACCGTCGAGACTGCGAGCGAGATGCAGGCTCGCCTGTTGCGGCTCGAGGCCCGCGCGCCGCTGATCGTCATCGAGCGTCTCGCGCTCGATCTCGAGCGGCGCCCGATCGAATGGCGCCGCTCGCGCGGGCCGGCCAACCGCTTCCGCTACCACGCCGAGATCCGGTGAGCGCGAGCGAAAACGACATCAAGCAATAACCAATTTTCAGGGAAGAGACGATGGCAAACTGGTACAGCGAAAGCTCGCCGCTCGAGCGGCGCACCTTCTGGGCAAGCTTCGGCGGATGGGCGCTGGATGCGCTCGACGTCCAGATGTTCGGCCTTGCGATCCCCGCGCTGATCGCGGCCTTTGGCATCAGCAAGGCCGATGCCGGCCTGCTTGGCTCGGTCACCCTGTTCTTCGGCGCTTTCGGCGGCTGGCTTGGCGGCGCGCTCGGTGACCGCTTCGGGCGCGTCAAGGCGTTGCAGATCACGGTCGCTGCCTTCGCGCTTGCGACCTTTGCCAGCGCTTTTGCGATGAGCTTTGCGCAACTCCTGGTCCTGAAGGCCATCCAGGGCCTCGGCTTCGGCGCCGAATGGGCCTGCGGCGCGGTGCTGATGGCCGAGATCATCCGTCCCGAGCATCGCGGCAAGGCGCTCGGCTCGGTGCAGAGCGCCTGGGCGGTGGGGTGGGGCGCAGCCGTGCTGCTGTCGGCGCTGGTCTTCACTTATGCGCCGGCGGATATCGCGTGGCGGATCCTGTTCGCGGTCGGACTGTTGCCCGCGCTCCTCATCATCTTCATCCGCCGCGGCCTGAAGGAGCCGCAGCGCGTGGCACCGAGCGCAGCTCAGCCGCCGTTCTTTGCCACACTCGCCGGCATCTTCCATCGCGACGTGCTGCGCGCGACGCTGATCGGCGGTCTCTTCGGTACTGGTGCCCATGGCGGCTATGCCGCGCTGACCACGTTCCTGCCGACATACCTGCGCGAGGTGCGGCATCTGTCGGTGCTGGGCTCGAGCGGCTATCTCGCCGTCATCATCGTCGCCTTCTTCTGCGGCTGCGTGACGAGCGGCATCATCAGCGACCGCATCGGCCGCAGAGCCAACGTCGCGTTCTTCGCCACCACCTGCATCGTCACCGTGCTTATCTACATCTTCGCGCCGCTGACCAATTCGCAGATGCTGGTGCTGGGTTTTCCCCTCGGCTTCTTCTCCGCGGGCATTCCGGCGAGCATGGCCGCGCTGTTCAGCGAGCTCTATCCGGCAGGCGTGCGCGGCACCGGCGTCGGCTTCTGCTACAATTTCGGCCGCGTCGTCTCCGCCGCGTTTCCGTTTCTCGTCGGCTATCTCAGCGACCATATCGGGCTTGGGCCGGCGATCGGGATCGACGCGGCGTTTGCCTATTCGCTGGTGCTGATCGCGGTGCTGCTGCTGCCCGAGACCCGGGGCAAGGTGTTCGAGCAGGCCGTAGCCGGCACACGAGCCTGAGCTGCGAATGTGGAGTAACGAGCATGACGACAGGCGAATGCGGCCTCACGCGCCGTCAATTCGGCGCGGGCGCCGTTGCCCTTGCCTCGGTGATCGCCAGTACGGGCAAGGCGGTGAGTGAGGTGACGATGCCTGCGATCGACACCCACGCGCACGTCTTTCACCGTGGCCTGAAGCTTGCGCCCGGCCGGCGTTACGCGCCGGACTATGACGCGCTGCTCGATCTCTATCTTGAGCAGCTCGATCGCAACGGCATGACCAACGGCGTGCTGGTGCAGCCGAGCTTTCTCGGCACCGACAATTCCTATCTCGTCGAATGTCTGAAGGCGGCCGGCGGTCGGCTGCGCGGCATCGCCGTCGTCGATCCCGCGATTCCTGCCGAGGAGCTTGCCGCGCTCGACCGCGCCGGCATCGTCGGCATCCGTCTCAATCTCGTCGGCCAGCCCTTGCCGGATCTCACTGCGCCCGAATGGAAGGCGCTGCTGGCATCGGTCAAATCGCTGGGCTGGCAGGTCGAGATCCAGCGCAACGCCTCCGGTCTCGCAACGCTCGCGCCGCAGCTTCTCGACCGCGGTGTCGCCGTCGTGCTCGATCATTTCGCTCTGCCGGATCCAAAGCTCGGCGTCACCGACCCGGGCTTCCTAGCGGCGCTGAAGCTGGGCGCGACCAGAAATGTCTGGGTCAAGGTCTCCGCGCCGTACCGCAATGGTCCGGCCGGCGAGAGTTTTGCGAAGGAAGCCTATCCGCTGCTGCGCGCCGCTTACGGTCTCGACCGCCTTTTGTGGGGCAGCGACTGGCCGCACACGCAGTTCGAGGCGATGCAAAGTTACGAGAAGAACCGACGCTTTCTCGACGAGCTCGTCACGGACAAGGACGAGCGCGCGCAAGTGCTGGCATCGCCGTATCAGCTTTTCCGCTTCTAATTTCTTTCGCGCGATTGCACCGAGTGCTCCGAGTTTTGGGGCATGACGGTTGCTACCATCGGCCTGTAACATGCAGGCCGATGCAGCCGGTCGAGGCTGTACATTGCGTGAGGGAAGAAGGATGCAACGCCGCTACATCACCGTCGACGTATTCACCAACCGCGCCTTCGGCGGCAACCAGCTCGCCGTCGTGCTCGATGCCGGCGGGCTGTCGACGCAGCAGATGCAGGCGATCGCGACCGAGTTCAACTATTCCGAGACCACGTTCGTGCTGCCGCCGCGCGACAAGGCGAACGATGCGGAGGTGCGCATCTTCACGCCCGTCAGGGAGCTTCCCTTTGCCGGACATCCCAACGTCGGCACGGCGTTCGTGCTCGCGACGCTTGCCAAGGAGCCGAAACAGCGACTGCTGTTCGAGGAGAAGGCCGGCCTCGTGCCGGTGGACATTCAGCGGGAGCAGGGCCGGGTGGTCAACGCCGAGCTCACCGCGCCGCAGCCGCTGAGCCGCCTCTCGCAGCTTTCCGCAAGCGACGTTGCAGCGTGTCTTTCGCTGAGTGCGGAAGACATCGGGCTGGATCGGCATGCGCCGCAGATTGTCGGTGTGGGAACGCCGTTCGTGGTGGCGGAAGTGCGCTCGCGCGATGCGGTGAAGCGGGCGAAGCCCGACGCCGCGGCGTTCGGCCGGGTGTTGCCGCGTGACGGCGCCTTCGCAGTTTATTTCTACACGCGGGACGTGCCTGCAGCGGAAGCGCCTAGCGATCTCCAGGCGCGGATGTTCTTCCCCGGCGCAAGCGGCCTGATCGAGGACCCCGCCACCGGCAGCGCTACGGTCGCGGCCGCTGCCCTGTTTGCCGATCTCGATCCCCGGCACGAGGGCGAGTTGAAGCTCACCATCGGCCAGGGATTTGACATGGGCAGGCCGAGCATCCTGCTGACGCGCGTGCGCAAGCAGAACGGCGGGCTTCTGTCCTCCCATGTCGGCGGCCAGTGCGTGCAGATGATGGAAGGGACGTTCCGTCTGACGGGCGAGGCGTAGGCTCTCTCCGGTCGTCATTCCGGACTCGCGCTTCGCGCGCCCGGAATGACGGCACCTACACCTGCCGCCCTGCCAAATTCTCCACCTTCACCCCGTCGCGCTCCTCGATGATCTCCGCGATCATCTGACGGTGGCAGTGGGTGTGGTCGCGCTCGTAGCAGAGCAGGCAGACGGGGCCGGCCTTCTTCACCAGCGCCGACAATTCGTCGAGCTCTTCCTTCGCTTGCGGCGTCTTCAGGTGCTTTGAGTAGATCTTCTCGAGCACCGCATACTCGCCGCTGCGCGCGGCAAGCCGCCCCTCCTTGGGCGTGCCGAGGGCCGCGAGGTGGACGTAGGCGATGCCACGCTCGTCGAGCCCCGCCGCGAGCTGCTTCTTGGAAAAGCCCGGCCGGCGCGACGACGTCACCGCGCGCACGTCGACGAGCAGCTTGACGCCGGCCTGCTCCAACTCGTCCAGCACGGCCTTGGGCGGCGTCTGCTCGTAGCCGATGGTGAACAGCTTCTTCGCTTTGGCCATGCCGGACCTCAGGCGACCCGCGCGATCAGTTCCATGGCGCCGGCCGGCGCGCGCACCTTGCCCTCGTGGATGACATAGGCGAACACGTCGCGCGGCTCCTTTTTTGGCTTTGCCTTGTCAACTTTCGGCAGGTCATCCGGTTCACTGCCTGAGGCCCAGGCCTGAAACCGCTTGCCCCAGGCATCGAGATCCCTGGGCGGATAGCAGGACTTCAGTTCGTCATTGCCCTTCTGAAGCCGTGCATAGACGAAATCGCTGACGACGTCGGCGATCGCCGGATATTTGCCGTGCTCGGCGAACACGACCGGCGTCTCGAACTCGCGCAGCAGCGCGACGAAGTCGGGCGTGCAGAAGCTGTCGTGACGGACCTCGACGACATGGCGTAGCGCGCGTCCGTCGAGCTTGCGCGGCAACAGCTCGAGGAACTTGCCGAAGTCTGCGCCGTCGAACTTCTTGGTCGGCGCGAACTGCCAGAGCACGGGCCCGAGGCGATCGCGCAGCTCCAGCACACCGGAATCATAGAACCGCTTGATGGAATCGCCGGCCTCCGCCAGCACCCGCCGGTTGGTGGCAAAGCGCGGCCCCTTGACCGAGAAGACGAATCCATCCGGCACTTCGGAGGCCCATTTACGAAAGCTCTCCGGCTTCTGTGAGCCGTAATAGGTGCCGTTGATCTCGATCGAGGTCAGCTTCGATGCGGCATAGGACAGCTCCTTCGCCTGGGTGAGCTTTTCCGGATAGAACACGCCGCGCCAGGGCTCGAAGGTCCAGCCGCCGACACCGATGAAGATGTTGCCCGATTTTTGCGACGCGGTTTTTGCTTTGGCCACGGGAGGATCTCGCGCGGATGGGGGGAGGACTTGCATCCTAAAGCATGATCCGGAAAAGTGTGAAGCGGTTTTCCGAAAAGATCATGCTCAAGCAATAACCTAAAGCGCGATCTTATCGCGCTTTAGTCGCGAGATGTGATTGGCCAGTTGCGGCGTCCCGTCTAAGGTCGCTCTCCGGGATCTGCGATAAAGGGAGAACAAGATGCGGATGCTGATCGCGCTGGCGCTGGTCATGATGACGTCTGCTGCCATTGCCGATGATGACGATGCGGGAGGGGCGCACAAGCTGGCGATTCAGGGCCGCGACGACTATTGGCACTGCCTGGCGCGGGAATATTCACGCGACAGCAATCAGGGCCTCTCGGAACAGGATTTTTCGCGCTCGGTCGCGGGCGCCTGTCCTTCCGAGCGGCAGTATTATCGGGTCGCGTTGCTCGACTATCTGACGACGCAATATCCCAACATCGATGCCGGCGCTCATCTCGCGACCGCGAACAGGGCGGTCGAATCGGCGCAGAAGGATATCGTGACGGCCTTCGCGAAGCACAGGGCGCCTCAGCGCTAGCTGTTCATGCATTAACCGTCGGAACCCGGCCCCCTTCCGGCGGCTGGCGCTTCCATGATATTGTTTCAATACATTGCAACAGGAATGGGCAGGCATGACGTCTGAGTCGATCGGAGGCATTTTTGGCGCGATCGTCGCAGCTGTCGTGCTGGCGGTTGCCGTCGTGTTCGGGCCGATCGGCCAATACGGCAAGCCGCAGAAACCGAGGGCGGCCGCCCAGCCTGAGGCCGCAGCACCCGCGGCTCCGGCCGCGCCTGCCCCGCGCGGACCGGTCATCCGCGAAGTGCCAAACCAATAGGCCGGCCCTCTTGCGGAGGGCCAGTGTCGTTCCTATCTAGCCCATAAGGGCGACGTCGCAGCTTATCGCTCCGGCGCCGGGACGACCTTGGAATAGCTTGGCTGCGCCGGATGTACGCGTGGCTCGTTATTCTGGGGTCGTTGGCATTTTCGTACCCCCTTTGGGGGCTTTCCCCTTAAAACCCCGGCTTGGCATTGCGGGACGCGGCGGATATACGCTCCCCGTCATGAACGAAGCTATCAGGCCGGCCCCCGATTCCCCGCCGCAGGCCCCGCAATCGGGTCCACGGTCGCCAGAGCTTTCCGTTGTCGTTCCCACCTTCAACGAGCGCGACAATGTCACGGTCCTGTACCGGCGGCTGGAGGCGACTCTGGCCGGCATCGCCTGGGAGGTCGTGTTCGTCGACGACAATTCGCCCGACGGAACCTGGGACGTGGTGCGCGCGCTCGCCAGGCGCGACAGTCGCGTTCGCTGCATCCGCCGCATCGGCCGCCGCGGCCTGTCGGGCGCCTGCATCGAAGGCATTTTGGCCTCGAGCGCACCCTATGCGGCCGTGATCGACGCCGATCTCCAGCATGACGAGACGCAACTGCCGAAGATGCTCTCGCTGCTCGCGAGCGGAGAGGCCGAACTCGTCGTCGGCAGCCGCTATATCGAGGGCTACAAGAGCGAAGGCTTCAACAAGCAGCGCGCCGGCGCCAGCGCGCTTGCGACCGAAGTCGCCAAGCAGGTACTGCAGGTCGAGATCGCCGACCCCATGAGCGGCTTCTTCATGATCCGCACCGACCGTTTCGAACAACTGGCGCCGAAACTCTCGGTGCACGGCTTCAAGATCCTGCTCGATATCGTCGCGACCGCGCAAGGCAGCTTACGCGCCGTCGAAATTCCCTACACCTTCGGCGCGCGCCAGCACGGCGAGAGCAAGCTCGATTCCATGGTCGCGCTCGACTTCCTGGGCCTGGTGCTGGCGAAGCTTACCAACGACGCGGTGTCGCTGCGCTTCCTCCTGTTCGCGATGGTCGGCGGCATCGGCCTCGTCGTGCATCTCATGACGCTGTTCATCGGGCTCGAGATCTTCAAGGCGCCGTTCGCGGAGGCGCAGGCCTCAGGCGCTCTCGTCGCCATGACCAGCAACTTCGTCCTCAACAATTTCCTCACCTATCGCGACCAGCGACTGAAGGGCTTTGCGATCCTGCGCGGCCTGATCGCCTTCTACATCGTCTGTAGCGTCGGCCTGTTCGCCAATGTCGGCGTCGCCTTCTCGGTCTACGATCAGGAGCCGATCTGGTGGCTTGCCGGCATGGCCGGTGCGCTGATGGGCGTGGTGTGGAACTACGCGATGTCCGGGCTGTTCGTCTGGCGCAAGAAATAGCGCATCATGGGCGGAGTTGACGCGCGGATCGTCCGCAACACCGCGCTCATTGTCGCTGCGCTGGTCGTGCTGCGGCTGGTCGCCGCCGCCTTCACGCCGATCACCTTCGACGAAGCCTATTACTGGATGTGGTCGAAGAGTCTGGCGGGCGGCTACTACGACCACCCGCCGATGGTCGCCTACGTCATCCGCGCCGGCACGATGATCGCTGGTGACAC
Organism: Bradyrhizobium sp. UFLA05-108; assembly: GCF_059803455.1. Classification (NCBI taxonomy): domain Bacteria; kingdom Pseudomonadati; phylum Pseudomonadota; class Alphaproteobacteria; order Hyphomicrobiales; family Nitrobacteraceae; genus Bradyrhizobium; species Bradyrhizobium sp. UFLA05-108. The sequence continues at coordinate 44,207 of NZ_JBANAZ010000035.1, forward strand.
CGAGCTCGGCGTGCGGCTGGTCTCGATCCTGCTCGCGCTGCCGATGAGCTATGCGGTGTATCGCGCCGCCGAGATCCTGTTCGGCGGCGCGCGCGTTGCCGCAACCAGCGCGATCCTGCTCAACGTGACGCTGCTGGCCGCGGTCGGCACGCTGATCATCACGCCCGATGCGCCGCTGCTGGTCGCCTCCAGCTTCGTGCTGTTCTTCCTCGCAAAGGTGCTGGAGACCGGCCGCGGCATGTGGTGGCTTGCGGTGGGCGCTGCGGTCGGCGCCGCGCTGCTGTCGAAATACACCGCATTGTTCTTCGGTGTCGCGATCCTGATCTGGCTCGCCGCGGTGCCGAAGCTGCGGCGCTGGTTCATCTCGCCCTGGCCCTATCTCGGCGGCATCGTGGCGTTTGCTATCTTCTCGCCGGTGGTCTTCTGGAATGCCGATCATCAATGGGTGTCGTTCCTCAAGCAGCTCGGCCGCGCGCGGATCGAGGATTTCCGCCCCGTCTTCATCGCCGAGCTCGTTCCGACGCAATTCGCATTCGCAACTCCGCTTGTCTTCATCCTCGGTGCGATGGGGCTTCATGCGCTGACATGGCGGCGGATCGGAGCGTCGGCCTCGCGCATCCTGGTCGAGGCGATGTTCTGGACCATCGTCGTCTATTTCGTCTGGCATTCGCTGCACGCCCGCGTCGAGGCCAACTGGTTCGCGCCGGTCTATCCCGCCTTCGCGGTCGCAGCCGCGGTGGCCGCGCACATCGCGCAATGGAAGCCACGGCAGCAGGAGCTCGTCGCCTTCTGCCTGAAATGGGCGGCGCCCGCCGGCATCGTGATGTTTGCAGCCCTGATCGTGCAGGCCAACACCGGCTGGCTATCCGGCTATCGCCGCGACGCCACCGTGCGCAGCGTCGGCGTCGGCTGGCGCGCGCTCGCATCCGAGATCGAGGCGGTTCGCGCGAAGACCGGCGCCAGCTGCATCCTCGCGCCGGACTATGGCACCACGGCCTGGCTCGCCTTCTATCTGCCGCGTGGCGCCTGCGTGGTCCAGCGGGACCAGCGAATCCGTTGGGTCAACATGGGCGAGCCTGATCCGACACTCCTGGCCGGCAAGCTGCTCTATGTCGACGAGCTGCGCGCGGACGGTCATCCCTTCCTCAACGATATCTTCTCGCAGGTGACGCGCGTTGCGGAATTGCAGCGCAAGCGGGGGCCGCTTGTCGTCGAGACCTACGGGATCGATTTGCTGGAAGGCGCCAAGGGCGAGGTTCTCGACCGGTCGCCGCCGCCGGAAGCCCGGTAACGGACGTCGAGCTCTCAGCCCGCGACGTTGGCCTCAGCCGCGGCTTGTCCCGGCTGCCGCTCTTCGTGCCAGAACCAGACGGTAACCGCACGGGTGCGGCCGCGAACCTGCGTCTGCAACGGTCCCGTCAGAATGCCATAGGGATCACCGTGGAAGTCGGCCGCGTCCAGCAGCGTATCGCTGAACGCGAGCCGCGCATCGTGCTGGGCGGCGACCTCCATCAACCGGTTCGCCACGTTGACGTTGTCGCCCGTCGCGGTGATGTGCTGGTGGCTTCCGCCGAGACGCGAGGCGACTATGGGGCCGAAATGCGCGCCGATCTTAAAGCCGAGCTGATCCCTGTATGGTGCCGGCAGCGATGCCCTCCAGCTTTCCACAACGCGGTGCAGGTCGATCGAGCATTTCACGGCACGGGCTGCGTCGTCGGGCGCTGCGCGCGGCAGGCCGAACAGGATCATGGCGCCGTCGCCGAGAAATCCGGTGATCATTCCACCGGATGAGACCGCCGTCTTGTCGACCAGCGCATGAAACGACTTGAGCAGGTCGCGAAGTGTGTCCGGGTCGAGCCGTTCGCTGAGCGCGGTGAAGCCGGAGAGGTCGATGAAGACGACGGCGGCATTCTGATGGACCGGCTCGCTCAGGAAATCGGGATCGCGCGCCAGCCACTCCTGCACGGCGGGCGCCTGGAATTGTGCCAGCGATCTGCTTCTTGCCGTCAGGTACTGCGTTCTGCGGCTCCCCGCCCATAATTGCACGCCGGCAAAGATTGCAACCGGCGGCACCGCGGCCGCGAGCGTAGTTGCGGCGTTGAGCCAAATGCCGTGCGTGAACGCGAACAGGTTGAGAGCGGCCCACACCATCACCACCACGGCGGCCGCAATGAGGCCGATCGCACTTCGCCGCCAGGCAAGCAGGCCCACCAGGACCATCGGCAGCAGGATCGCGGCGAATGCGTCGGCGACATGAACCTTGCGGTCGCGCTCGATGCCGTCGCCGGCGACGAGATGCGTGATCGCGGTCGAGACGACCTCGACGCCGGGCATCAGGGTATCGAACGGCGTCGGGAAGAAATCGCCGCCGCCGGCGACCGATGCGCCGATCACGACGATCCGGTTCTCGATTGTATCGCGATCGAGCGTGCCGTCGAAAACGTTCTGCGCGCTGAGGGTGCGGATCGTGCGGCGCGGGCCGTAATAGGTGATCGGTAGCGAAAAGTCGGTGTCGGTCGGGATCGTACGATCGCCGAGCATGAGATGATCAGGGGCAATCGTCAGCGGCTGGCCGAGCGCGCGACTCGCCACACGCAGCGGAAACGACAGCTCTACCTTGTCGCCCGTCCGGAACAGCATCGGGACCGAGAGCGGGGAGCCTGACTGCCCCGTCGCAACGTTGACGATGCCGACCTCGGCGTGATCGGCGAAGGCCGGTAGCGGCAGCAGGAAACGCTCGGCCTGGGGCAGGGCGGCGAGCGGCCCTTCGCTGCTCGTTGCCACGGTATCGCTGGCGGTTGGAAAGATTGCCGCGGCGGCCAGGACGGTGGACGCGGCGGCGAGCGAACGCGCCAGCATGGCATCGCCGAGTCTGGCGCCGGGATCGACCAGCAGGAGGTCGACGGCGATGACCTTCGGCTTGAACTGCGCGATGGCATCGACGACGCGCGCGAGGTCGGCGCGGGGAAGCGGATAGCGGCCGCCGCGCTTCACGACGGTGTCGTCGATCGCAATGATGGTGACGAGATCGGGGGGAGATTGCGGGCCGCGCGCCAGCGTTCGCAAGTCCGTGAGCGTTGCCTCGAGACGATCGAGAAACCGCAGATGGCCGTTCGCGTGAGCGACGTAAATAGCGCCGCCCCACAGCGCGGTGAGGACGAGCGCAAGGAGGATTTGAACGCGTCGGCTACTCATACCCGTCGTTCTGCTGTCACCTATCGTCCGAGCCTCTATCGTCCGAGCCTCTATTGTCCGAGCCTCTATCGTCCGAGTCTTGCCATCAAGGCGTCGATGCGCGGCTGGCCCCAACGCTTGACCTCCGCCATGCTGGTTGCATCGACGTCGACGCCTTCGCCCGGTCCGAGCACGACGGCCCGCCCGCGCGCCCTGCGGCTGACGCCGACACGTCCGTCGGCGACGAACACGGCCGTCTTGCTGCCGTCGGCGGCATCGACGGCCCATCTCGTGCCGCGCACCGCGGCGATCGCCTGTGGCGTCAGCACCTTGAAGGGATTGCCGCCGGGCTTCTTGGGAACCTCGACCAGCAGCGCCTTGCTGCTCAACTCGACCGAGTCGATATGTCCGTCGCGGTTGGCGTCCTTAAGTTCAAATCTGGCGCCATTTTCCGCAACGATCGTGATGCCGTTGTCGCAGCGCCAGGTCTGCGTTCCCGCGGCCGACGGCGTTGACGTGCAGCCCGCACCGGCAGGCTGCGCGACAGCCTGTCCGATCAACAAGAACGACGACGCCAGAGCCAAAAATCCGGCGTGTGCGACCCTTCTCATGCCAGCCTCCATTGGCGTGCTCGGCACATTTCAAGGCGATGTTGATACGGTACCGTATCACTCGCAGAGGCTGCTGAAAAGTGCCGCGGTTGGACCTATTTTGCCGCGGGGCTCTTTTCCAGGCGAGGCGTGATCAACTCTCGGTCAGCGCGCGGTGTCGCGTGAGCGCCCGGGGGCGCGATGTGAATGGTGTCGGCTGGCGCATCGCGTCTTGCACCGAAGGAGTCCGCCAGCCTCGCGCAACGCTCCGTTGCTATGATCCGCCGGCGTTCGAGATCACGAAAAGGCCGTGGTTGGATGCGTCATGAGGTGCGGCCGGAGGCGGCAGGTCATCGCGCCAAACCGGTCGACAAACATGGTTAACAATTTCGACTAAGTCCGTAATTCTGCGGGCTTTTTCCCGAAACGGGACAACCTTTTAAAGGTTGCCCCACATCTGCCCGAACTTAATCCGCATTTAACTAAAAGTCGCCTTAATGACGCTCCGACCCTCTGCGAGATGCAGCTTTCGGACCGTGACCAGCAGCGGCACTTCGAAGGGGGACTGAGTGACACCGTCCTGGACGCAAGGCGAATGAGTACGAGTATCGCTGCGCAAAGTAACGCGGCACGGAAGTCCAAGAAGAATTCTCGGAAGTCTTCCCGGAAAGTGACCACCCAGACGATCGTCGGCGCCGCCGCGATCGGCTGCCTCGTGCTGGGCGCCGGCTGGACCGTCTACAACAACGTCTTCGGTGCGAACGTCTATCCGACCGTTGGCACCGCCGGCTACGACGAGCCCGTGATCAAGCGCGCGCCGAAGGTCGCGCTGCGCGAGGCTGGCGAAGCGGTGAAGGAAGTTTTTGCGATGCTGCCCGATCGCGGGCAGGTGGTCACGCCGATCACGCGCGAAATGTTCAACGAGCGTTTTGCCGCCGCAGCCCCGCAGGGCGTGGAGTCGAATGCGGCGAGCGCCGTACCGCAGGCTCCCGCGACGAAAATTGCCGACGCCAAGGAGGCTGCGAAGCCTGTCGCGCCTGTGAAGGTTGCGGAAGCGCCGAAGGCGCAAGGCCCCGCCAAGATCGCAGACGCCGCGAAGGCCAAGCGCGGCGCAGATGTGCCGGTGCAGGTTGCCTCGGCCGAGCCGGCCGAGACCGCCCGCGTGCCAGAGGCAAAGCCCACGAAATCTTTCGCCGATCGCGCGAAGGCGGCGGTGATGGCGATCACCGGACCGCGGCAGTCGATGGTCGAGAAGCTCTGGGGCAAGCGCGAGCCGTCGGGCGGCTTGCTGGCTTACGCTTCAGCCGATGCCAGCGTGACCGCGAGCATCGCGCCGAAAGAGCAGAACCCGATGCTGGGCGGTGCGCCACCCTATGACCGCGACACTGCGGTCTACGACATCACCGCGAAGACGGTGTATCTGCCCGACGGCACCAAGCTCGAGGCGCATTCCGGCCTCGGCTCCAATCTCGACGACCCGCGCTCCTCACGGGTCCGCATGCGCGGCGTGACACCGCCGCACATCTACAACCTGAAGCCGCGCGAGGCGCTGTTCCACGGCGTGCCCGCGTTGCGGCTGACGCCGATCGGCGGCGAAAACGCGATCTACGGCCGCGACGGCCTGCTCGCGCACACCTTCATGCTCGGACCGAACGGCGATTCCAACGGCTGCGTGTCGTTCCGCGACTACTCCGCCTTCCTCGACGCCTACCGCAACAAGGGCATCCGCAAGCTCGCCGTGCTCGCGCGAGTGGAGTGACGCGACGCGTTAAGCCGCTGCCGTCTTGCGCAGCGCCATTTCCATCGCAATCGCGTCCCGCACGGCGGGCCGCGCCTGCATGCGGGCGAGATAGTCGGCCAGCGAGGGCCATTGCGCAATGTCGACGCCTGCAGGACGGAGCAGCAGCAAGGCCCAGGTGAAATGCGCATCCGCAACGGTGAAGCGGTCGCCGACGAGGAATTCGCGCTCGGCGAGATGCGTGGCGGGCACCGCTAGTGTCTGTCCGATTCTCGCACGCGGCTTCGCAAGCGACGCGTCGTCCTTGTACCAGAAGGTCGGAAACAGGAATGCCTTGTGGATCTCTGCGCCGATGAAGCTGAGCCACTCCTGCAGGCGATAGCGATTGGGATCACCGGGCCGCGGCGCAAGGTCGAGCTCAGGCTTCAAATCGGCGATATATTGCAGCACCGCCGCGCTCTCGGTCAGTCGTTCGCCGTTCTCCAGGACCAGGACCGGCACGGCGCCTTTCGGCGAAACGCTGTGGAAGTCGCTGCCGTCGTCCACGACCTTCTTGGTCCCGAGATCGACGAGGTGATAGCGCGCCTCGATGCCGGCCTCCATCAGCGCAATACGGCTGGCGAGCGAGCAGGCCATTGGCCGGAAGTAGAGCTGCAGCATGGGCTGATATGCTCCGTGTTCGGATTTGATCAGATCAGCGCATCGCCGCGCGCGATGACGGCAAAGCGGTCGGACAGTTCGGCGAGTGCAACGTCATGAACGGTTGCGGCGGCGATCGCGCCACCGCGGCCGTCAGGCAGGTCGCGCGTCGCGCAGGCATCCGATGCGATCGTGGTGCGCAGACCGAGATCGAGCGCGGCGCGCGCAGTCGAACTGACGCACATATGGGTCATGAAGCCCGCGAGGACGATGTTCTTGCGCCCGGTCGCGGCAAGCCGCGCTTGCAGGTCAGTGCCGGCAAACGCATTCGGCAGCGCCTTTTCGATCACCGGCTCGGTTGCGAGCGGTGCGAGAGTCGCAATGATCGCGCCGCGCTCGGCCTCGCGGTCGAACAGGCCGCCCGATCGGCCCTTGTGCGCGATGTGGAAGATCGCCGCACCGCTCTGCCGCGCGCGGGCCAACAGGTGAGCCGCGCGCGCGATGGCCGCCTCCGCATCGGACAGCGCCAGCGGGCCTGCGCGATATTCGTTCTGGAGATCGATCAGGACGAGACAGCTCTCGCCGAGCCGGGGCGGGCTCACATCAGCGCCGGCGAGTTGGAGCAGGGTCTTGGGAGCGGTCATGGTGAGGCTGCCTTTCGGTGACGTCAGCTCGACGAAACCTAGCGTAGCTCTGGCCTGCCATTGTGCAGGAATATTGCAGCAGATGGCTGCAAATTTGCAGGCGCGGCACCGTGCGTGCTACTAAATGGCTGCATGAACTGGGACGATCTGCGCATCATTGCGGCCGTGCGGGACGAGGGCACCTATGCCGGAGCCAGCGCACGGCTGCGCATCGATGAGACCACGGTCGGGCGCAGGCTCGCCCGCATCCAGCGCGACCTCGGCGTGCCCCTGTTCGAGGCGGTCGACGGATTGCGCCGGCCGACCCGCCACTGCGAAGCGGTGCTCGAGCACGTCAAGGCCATGGCGGCGCATATCGCCGCAATCGATCGCATCGGCGAGAGCGAGCCCGGCGCCGTCGGCCGTTTGCGCATCGCTTCCACCAATACCGTCGCCGAGGAACTGCTGGCGCCGCGCGCGCAAGGCTTTCTGCGCGACAATCCGGGGCTGACGCTGCAATTCCTCACCTCGAGCGAGAACGTGAAGTTCTCGCGCTGGCAAGCGGATCTCGCCATTCGCCTGCGCAAGCCAGACAAAGGTGATTTCACGATCTCGAAGCTCGCGGACGTGCGCCTGTACTTCTTTGAGCCTGCAAGGCGCAGCGACGGTGATCCGATCGTGTGCGCCTATCCGGACGAGCTCGATGCCATCCCCGAGGCGCAATTCCTGCGCGCGAAGCGGCTGAAGAATGCGCGCTGCGTCACCGACAACATCCGCGTCATGCGCACCCTGATCCAGTCGCATCAGGCGATCGGCGTGCTCCCCGAATATGGCTGCGAGGCGTTGCTCGCCGATCGCAGCCTGCGCACCACTTTGCTCGCAAGGCGCCGCGACGTCTGGCTGCTGGTGCAAAACCATCTCAAGCGCGATCCCGCAACGCGCCTGACGATCGAGTGGGTACGCTCCTGCTTCAGGGATTTCGCGCGGGAATGATTGATCAGCGCTTGACGAAGGTGAAGTTGCAGGGCCGCAGCTCGTTGCGTTTGCCGGTGCCGCGGGTGCGTTCGAATTGCGCGTCGATCGTGTACGCGTAGGCCGAGCCGGGAGCGGCATTGTTGACGGTATAGGCGCTCGGGCCCGTCGTGCCCCGCGCACTCAGCGTGGCCTTTCCATCCGCTGGAATTTGCCCCTCGATGGCCAGCCAGTTCACCTTTCCCTGGTCTGCATCCTCGGCGTGGAACGCTCCGTTCGCGATCGTGGCCGTGAGGCTCCTGGTATAGCCGAGCGCCTTGCCCGCATTCGCACAGCTGACGCTGACGTCCCATTTGCCGTCGAATTCCTTGCTCGCGACAAGCTTCGCGTCGGCTGTCGGGGCGAGCGCGGCTTTCGGTTTCAGGCCGTCGAGGCGCGCCCTCGCGAGATCGGCGAAGCTGCAGCTTGGAAACCGCGCGAGATGGTCTTCGAAGGCTGCGATGGTGCCGATCGCCTCGGCCGCCTTCCAGTGTGCCTCGGCGGTGGCACACGGATCAGGTCGCGGCGCAGCTTGAGGGGCCGCTGGGGCAATCGTCACCGACACCGGTCCGTTCAGGTAGAACTTTCCGATGATCGACAGTGAGAGCTCCGGGAGCTGGGTCTTGCCGCTCGTTTCGTAGACGTCGCCGCTGATGTCGCGAAAGATATCGCCGATCTCGTGCGGCTCCTCGATATGCTTCAGGAACGCGGACGTGTAGGGGCTGTTGCGGCCGCTTCCGTCCGCGGCCGTCTGGCCGGATTGGGTCGAGAACGACACGATCGTGCCGAGCGGCGCTTCGACTTTCGAAAGCCCGCGTCCGATCGATGCGGCGCGCGTCGCGCCGGCGGAACGCTTCAAGGTTTCGGCCAGCGGATTGTCGCGACAGGAGTCGAGCACCAGGATGCGCAGGTTCCTGGCCTGTTGCAGATCGTTCAGGATGTCATCGACGCGCACGAAGCGCTTCAGGTCTGCTTCGTCGGCGAGCACGGCGTCGATCGGCATCAGGTAGTTGACGCCGTTGTACTGCATCGCATGTCCACTGTAGTAGAACATGGCGACGTCGGCCCTGCCTGCGGCGCGCGCAAAGCGGATGGACAGATCCTGCATGTCGGCCTGGCGCAGGTCGATGCCTTTGATGACCTCGAAGCCGCTGCGCGTGAGCGCGGTCGCAACGTCTTCCGCATCGTGCGATGGATTGGCGAGCTGTGCCGTGTTGGCATAGGCGCCATTGCCGATGACCAGCGCCACCCGTGTCTCCGCCGATGCGGGACCCAGGCCAAGCCAGCAGGCGAGGAGGACGAAGTAAAACCTGCAAAGAGCACTCATGAATGCCCTCGGGGAAAACATCGAAAAATATCTTCCAGATTAACGCATGCTGGGCCGACATCAATGCCGACTCTGTGAAGCCGATCACAGTCGCCCGAGATTTGCGCGGGCAAGGACCGCCGACCAGTTGCTGGATGGCTGAGATCGGCCGCATCGACTCCATACATGGGAGGCCGTGCGTGACTGGTGAAATGGATTCCGGGCTCGCGTCGAGCGCCCCGGAATGACAACCCCAAACAAAAACCCCGGCATCGCTGCCGGGGTTTCGCATTTCGTGGTTTGCCTGAAACGGCTGGATCAGAAGTCCATGCCGCCCATGCCGCCGCCCGGGGGCATGGCGGGGCCGGCCGCGGCCTTCTTCGGCAGCTCGGCGACCATGGCCTCTGTGGTGATCAGCAGCGCCGCCACGGAGGAGGCGTTCTGGATCGCGGTGCGCACGACCTTGGTCGGGTCGATGATGCCCTTGGTGACGAGGTTGCCGTACTCGCCGGTCTGCGAGTCGAAGCCGTAGGCGTACTGATCCTTCTCGAGGATCTTGCCGACGATCACCGAGCCGTCTTCACCGGCGTTGATCGCGATCTGGCGAGCGGGCCAGGACAGCGCCTTGCGCACGATCTCGACGCCGGTCTTCTGGTCGTCGTTCTTGGTGCGAAGGTTCTTGAGCTGCTCGGTGGCACGGAGCAGGGCGACGCCGCCGCCCGGAACGATGCCTTCCTCGACCGCCGCGCGGGTCGCATGCATCGCGTCATCAACGCGATCCTTGCGCTCCTTGACCTCGACCTCGGTCGCGCCGCCGACGCGGATCACCGCGACGCCGCCCGCGAGCTTGGCGAGACGCTCCTGGAGTTTCTCGCGGTCGTAGTCCGAGGTGGTCTCCTCGATCTGCGCCTTGATCTGGGCCACGCGCGCCTCGATGTCGGCCTTCTTGCCGGCGCCGTTGACGATCGTGGTGTTCTCCTTGTCGATCATCACCTTCTTGGCGCGACCGAGCATGTTGAGCGTGACGTTCTCGAGCTTGATGCCGAGATCTTCCGAGATCGCCTGGCCGCCGGTCAGGATCGCGATGTCCTGCAGCATGGCCTTGCGGCGATCGCCGAAGCCCGGAGCCTTGACGGCCGCGACCTTCAGGCCGCCGCGCAGACGGTTCACGACGAGCGTGGCGAGCGCCTCGCCCTCGACGTCCTCGGCGACGATGATCAGCGGCTTGCCGGTCTGCACCACGGCCTCGAGCAGCGGCAGCAGCTCGTTCAGCGAGGAGAGCTTCTTCTCGTTGATGAGGATGTAGGCGTCGTCCATTTCAACGCGCATCTTGTCGGCGTTGGTGACGAAGTAGGGCGAGATGTAGCCGCGGTCGAATTGCATGCCCTCGACGACGTCGAGCTCGGTCTCGAGCGACTTCGCTTCCTCGACGGTGATGACACCCTCGTTGCCGACCTTCTTCATGGCGTCGGCGAGGAACTTGCCGATCTCCGCGTCGCCGTTGGCCGAAATCGTGCCGACCTGGGCGATCTCTTCGTTGGAGGTGACCTTCTTGGAGTTCTTCTGGAGGTCCGCGACAACGGCGTCGACGGCGAGGTCGATACCGCGCTTGAGGTCCATCGGGTTCATGCCGGCGGCAACCGCCTTGGCGCCTTCACGGACGATCGCAGCCGCGAGCACGGTCGCGGTGGTGGTGCCGTCACCGGCCGCATCAGCGGACTTGGAGGCGACTTCGCGCACCATCTGGGCGCCCATGTTCTCGAACTTGTCGTCGAGCTCGATCTCCTTGGCGACGGTGACGCCGTCCTTGGTGATGCGGGGGGCGCCGAACGACTTGTCGAGGACGACGTTGCGGCCCTTCGGGCCGAGCGTGACCTTCACGGCGTTGGCGAGGATGTCGACGCCGCGCAGCATGCGGTCGCGGGCGTCAACGCCGAATTTCACTTCTTTGGCTGACATATTGGTTTCCCTGAGTTGTCTTGGTCTCATCTCACCCTTGGCGAGGCGCCCGGCAGGCGCTCCTCAGGGGTGAGCGGTGCGAGCGGTTGAATTAGGCGGCCTTCTTCTTCGAAGCGGGAGCTTCGAGCACGCCCATGATGTCGCTTTCCTTCATGATCAACAGGTCCTGGCCGTCGATCTTGACCTCGGTGCCCGACCACTTGCCGAACAGCACGCGGTCGCCGACCTGGACGTCGATCGGGATCAGCTTGCCGCTCTCGTCGCGGCCGCCGGGGCCGACGGCGATCACTTCGCCCTGGGAGGGCTTTTCCTTGGCCGTATCGGGAATGATGATGCCGCCAGCGGTCTTCTCTTCTGCGTCGATGCGCTTGACCACGACGCGGTCGTGAAGCGGACGGAATTTCATGCAGTCCTCCTAAGCATTTGCACGAGATGGAGATTTTTGGGTTGTTAGCAGTCGATGCCCGCGAGTGCTACGCAGGCGAAATGGAGATAGGACAGGTTTTTTACGGGAGCAAGGGCTTCTAGCAGAAAAATCAGCACTCAGAAGGCCTGTCTGCCAAAATCATTTTCCATCGTTAACCGGGCCCGCCCGGCTATTAGCAGGCATCGCGATCTGCTGCTAAAGCATTGAATTTCAACAACTTGTCAAACTTTTGGGCTTGAGATCGGTTGGCAGCATGCGTCACATTTCTCTCATGTGAGCGCATCTCCACCGGGTGGCTCTTTGGGGCAGTCCGAGTAAGCCACCCCTTGAATATGCGCTCCTGCAAAGGAGGCTGGCATGGGCTTGCGGGTTGGGGGTGTTTCCGACGACTTCCGGAGACAATTGCTGGGTTACGGGCTGACGACGGCGCAGATTCTGTATCGGATGCCGGATCATCCCTCGCTGCTCCAGACCTACATCTGGCAGAACTACGATCTGTTCCCGAAATTCCCGGCGCTGACGGATTTCCTCGCCTTCTGGGAGGAGAAGCTCGACGGTCCGCTCTATTCGGTGACGGTGGCGCACTCCAAGCTGATCAAGCCCGCCGAACTGCGCGCGGTCGACGGCGTGTTCAGGCTGAACTGAACGGCGCCGCAGAGTTGTAGGTCGGAGCTGTAGGGTGTGCAAAGGCGCGAATGCGCCGTGCCCACCATCACTCCGCGGTTGCGCTCGTGAGCGGTGGGCACGCTTCGCTTTGCTCACCCTACGATTTCGAAATTCTGTGCTAGCTTTTGCCTCCAGAACAAGAACGGGAGGAGACAATGGCCAAGCGGAAGGTGACCTCGCGCAGCGCGGCGCAATCAGCGGTGAAAAAGAAGTGGCACGGCCACAAGGTCGCCGCGCGGTCGTCAGCACGCAAAGCGGTGAAGACGAAAGCTCGCACAACGCCAGCCAAAACGCGCACCCGGCCCAAGCAGCACATCGCCGTCAGCCATCATCGTGAGGAGGATTTCAAAGCCGACGGCCTGCGCGCCTACGCGCAGTACCGCGATCTCGGCATTGCTGCGGCAACGCACGGTCTCGCCCAAGCCCACGTCATCCGCCTGCTGCCGCCTTGCAATCCGGCCGAGGTGTCAAAGCTCCACTATCACGACGTCGAATTCCAGATGGTCTACGTGCTCAAGGGCTGGGTGAAGACCTACCTGGACGGCCAGGGCGAGACGCTGATGAAGCAAGGCAGCGCCTGGACCCAGCCGCCGAAGATCAAGCACATGATCCTCGACTATTCCGACGACGTCGAACTGCTGGAGATCATCCTGCCGGCCGAGTTCAAGACGGTCGAGATCACGGCGTAAGCGTGCTAGGAATTCCGCCGTCATTGCGAGCGAAGCGAAGCAATCCAGAAATGTCTCCGCGGATGCACTCTGGATCGGTTCGTCGCGGAGCCTGTCATCCGGCCCGCCGGAGGCGGGACCGGGTGGCTCCGCGCAATGACGGTGCCTACGTCAACACCCCCACGATCGCGCCTATCAAACACGTCGTCAGCGTCCCCGACACGATCGACTTCAGCCCGAGCGCGTTGATCTCATCGCGCCGGTCCGGAGCCATGACGCCGAGGCCGCCGATCATGATGCCGAGGCTCGCGAAATTGGCGAAGCCGCACATCGCGTAGAGCATGATCAGGCGCGAGCGCGCATCGAGTGCGTCGGGGGCGAGCTTTGACAGATCGACATAGGCGATCAGCTCGTTGAGCACCGTCTTGGTGCCCATCAGGCTGCCGGCCGTGACGGCCTGATCCCACGGCAGCCCCATCAGCCAGCATACCGGCGCCATCACGAGTCCGAGCAATCGTTGCAGCGAGATTGCGGTGCCGCCGATGTTCGGCAGCAGCCCGAGCACCGCGTTGACCAGATAAACCAGCGCCACCAGCACGATCAGCATGGCGACGATGTTGAGCAGCAACTCGAGCCCTGCGGAGGTGCCCTTGACGATCGCATCCATCGTGCCGGAGGCGTGCATGTCAGGGTCTTCCAGCGAGCCACCGGTGAGCCGGTCGCTGGTCTCCGGCACCATGATCAGGCTGATCAGGATCGCCGCCGGCGCGCCGAGCACCGAGGCGATGACGAAATGCGCGGCCGCATCCGGGATCAGCGGCGCAAGCAGCGTCGCGTAGAGCACCAGCACCGTGCCGGCAATGCCGGCCATGCCGCCGGTCATCACCAGGAACAATTCGCTGCGGGTCATCTGCACCAGGTACGGCCGCACGAACAGCGGCGCTTCCACCATGCCGAGGAAGATGTTCGCCGCGGTCGACAGTCCGACCGCGCCGCCGACGCCCAGGGTGCGCTCGAGCAACCACGCCATGCCGCGAACGATCGGGGGCAGCACGCGCCAATAGAACAGCAGCGTCGTCAGCACGCTCATCACCAGCACGATCGGCAGCGCCTGGAAGGCAAGGATGAAATCGGCACCGGGTGCCTTGAGGTCGTAGGGCAGGGGGCCGCCGCCGACATAGCCGAACACGAACGACGTGCCGGCGCGCGAGGCCGCCGAAATCGCGCCGACCGCGTCGTTGATGGCGCCGAAGGCATGCGCGACGAACGGCAGCTTGAGCAGGACGATCGCAGTGAGGAAGGTGACGACGAGGCTGATTCCCGCCTGACGCAGCGAGACCGCGCGACGGTTCTCCGCCAGCGCCCAGGCGATCAACAGCAATGCGAAAATGCCGAGTGCTGATTGCAGTCGCAGCATGATGTCCCCAATCCCGCAATGATTATGGCAGCCGGGCCGATGCAAAGGCAATGCCGGGGCGCACCGGGCTCGACCGGCTGTTGACAAGACTTCCGGCCTCAGTCACGGCTCAGCGTCAACACCATTCGCGCGCGGCCACGGGCCTCGCCGAAAGAGAGCAGCTTCAAGAGCAGCCAATGTCCGCGAACCCGCCGGTCAGTGCCGGCGAACTCCTCAAGCACCCGCCATTCCTGTTTTTTCTGCTCTCGCGCAGCCTGTCGCGCTTTTCCAGCCAGATCGCGGCGGTCGCGATCGGTTGGCAAATCTACGATCTCACGGGAAGCGCCTTCGCGCTGGGCATGGTTGGGCTGGTGCAGTTCCTCCCCACAGCGCTGCTGGTGTTCGTCGCAGGCCACGCCGCCGACCGCTTCGAGCGCAAGCGCGTCGTCCAGCTCTGCCAGCTCGCGGAAGCCGCGACCGCGCTCTATCTCGCCGCGACCACCTATCTTGGCGCCATCGGCGAGGTGCAGATCTTCGTCGCCACCTTCGCGCTCGGCATCGCCGGCGCGTTCGAAAGTCCGACCACCGCGGCGCTGCTGCCGTTGATCGCACCGCAGGGCTCGCTCCAGCGGGCAACTGCGATTGCCAGCGGCGCGGCGCAGGTCGCGACCATCACCGGGCCGGCGCTCGGCGGCTTCGCCTACGCGGTCGCGCCGCACTTCGCCTATGGCGTGATGGTGGTGTTCTGGATTCTTGGCATGATCTTCACGGGCATGATCCAGCCGGGCCCGCAGGCGATCGCCAAGGACGCCGCGGACGACGACATCTACGCGGGCGTCCGCTTCATCCGCGGCAATCCGGCGATCCTCGGCACTATCTCGCTCGACCTGTTCGCGGTGCTGTTTGGCGGCGTCACCGCGCTGTTGCCGATCTATGCCCGCGATATTCTCCAGACCGGCCCTCTTGGTCTCGGCGTCCTGCGCGCCGCGCCTGCGGTCGGTGCGCTCTTGATGACCATGGTGCTGGCGCGCCATGCCATTTCGCGCCACGTCGGCATCAGGATGTTTCAGGCCGTGATCGTGTTCGGCATCGCCACCGTGGTGTTTGCGCTGTCGCAGTGGATGTGGCTGTCGGTGCTGGCGCTCGCGGTGTTGGGCGCCGCCGATACGATCAGTGTCGTGATCCGTTTCTCGCTGGTGCAGCTCTCGACGCCAGACGAGATGCGTGGCCGCGTCGGCGCGGTCAACTTCCTTTTCATCAACGCCTCGAACCAGCTCGGGCAGTTCGAGAGCGGGCTCACTGCGGCGCTGTTCGGCGCCATGCCGGCCGCCGTGCTGGGCGGCATCGGCACCATCGCGGTCGCGCTGTTGTGGATGAAGCTGTTTCCGGGCCTGCGAAAGGTGGAGCGGCTGGAGTAAAATAATACCTCTGGCGGCGGCCACGCCTACTGTGCATGGGGTTGTTTTTCGTTTTTTTTGGGCAGAGCCCGACGCTCTCCCCGCAAGCGGGGAGAGCGAAAGCACTTAGCCGCGCCCCACGAACGGCATCTTGGTCGCCATGACCGTCATGAACAGCACGTTGGCGTCCAGCGGCAGGCCGGCCATGTAGGCGACGGCATCGCCGACCGCCTTCGCGTCCATTCGCGGCTCGTGCTTCATCGTGCCATCGGGCTGCATCACGCCGGGGCCGGCGACCATGCGGTCGGTCATGGGGGTTGCGGCATTGCCGATGTCGACCTGGCCGACGGCGATGTCGTAGGCGCGGCCGTCGAGGTTGCTGGCCCTGGTGAGGCCCGTGATCGCGTGCTTGGTCGAGGTGTAGGCGGCCGAGAACGGCCGCGGCGCGTGCGCGGAGATCGAGCCGTTGTTGATGATGCGGCCGCCGCGCGGGTTCTGGTCCTTCATGATGCGGAAGGCGTGCTGGGTGCAGAGGAATGGGCCGGTGAGGTTGGTGTTCACCACCGCCTGCCACTGCTCGAGGCTGAGATCCTCGAAGTTCACCGGAGGGGCGCCCATGCCGGCATTGTTGAAGAGCACATCGAGGCGCCCATAGGTCTCCGAGACCTTGGCGAACAGCGCGGCGATCGAGCCGGGATTGGTCATATCGGCGGAGACGCAGAGGCTCTTTCCGGCAGGTCCAAGCTTTGCGGTGTCCTCAAGCATCTCGAGCCGGCGGCCGGCCAGCACCACAGTGAAACCGGCGTTCATCAGCGCCAGTGCGGCTGCGCGTCCGACACCGGTGCCGGCGCCGGTCACCACTGCGATCTTTTTCGCTTCGCTCATCGTTTCCTGCCTTTTCTTCTCTGTCAGGTTTTGGATTCTTTGTCGTTCTTGTAGGGCGGCCGCGGAATGTTTTGATGCGCCGCGCGTAAGGCCGCCGACCAGCGCGAGCGCAGGTCGTGGAAATAGGGCTCGCCCGCCTCGATGCGATGGTTGAGATCGGCCTCGCAGACATCCGTGCGTGCGACCAGAACGTCGATCGGGAGCCCCACGCCGAGGTTGGAACGCATGGTCGAATCCATCGAGATCAGGCCGGTCTTCAGTGCCTCATAGAGCTCGACGTCGTAATGCATGGCGCGGTCGAGCACCGGCTTGCCGTATTTGTGCTCGCCGATCTGCAGGTAAGGCGTGTCGGTGGTGCATTCGATGAAGTTGCCGGCCGGGTAGACCATGAACAGCCGCATCCGCGAGCCCTTGATCTGGCCGCCGAACAGGAACGAGACGTCGAAATTGATGTCTTCGGCCTTGAGCGGTGCAGCCTCGGTCAAATGCACAGCGCGGATGGCGCGGCCGATACGCTGCGTCGCCTGGAACATCGTCGGCGCGTTCATCAGCGTTTCGATGTCGCCGGTGTCGGGGTCCTCGAGACCCTCGGTGAGCGTCGACAGCACCGACTGGCTGATTGCAAGGTTGCCGGCGCTCGCAATCGCCATGATGCGGTCGCCGGGCTTGGAGAAGATGTGCAGCTTGCGGAAGGTCGAGACGTTGTCCAGCCCCGCATTGGTCCGGGTGTCGGCGATCATGACCAGACCTTCCCGAACCAGGATTCCGCAGCAATAGGTCATTTCAGTCCTCGAACGCGAACAGTTGCGCAAGACTAGTAGCCAATTTCGCGTGGCCCTCCAACCCCATTTCCCCCGGGGCCGCCGGCCCCGTGAAACCTTTCCTTGGTGCGCGCCGTACCGACCCGCTAGAAGGCAAGGGGAAGGGATGAGGAGGGGGAGATGAGAAAGCTGGTGATCGGCAGCCTGATCGCGGCTGCGCTGGGCATGACGAGCTCTGCGGCCATGGCCGGCCCATGGGAAGACGGTATGGCCGCCTATAACCGCGGCGACTATGTCCCGGCGATCCAGGTGTTCCGCGGCATGGCGAAGGCCGGCAATGCGAAGGCGCAAGGCATGCTGGGCGCGATGTATCAGCGCGGGCAGGGCGTGGCGAAGAGCTCGGCGCACGCCTTCATGTGGCTGAGCCTCGCTGCCTCCCGCGGCGATGCCAAGGCCAAGGCGGAGCTCAAGACCGTCTCGGCGACGATGACGACGCAAGACATGGCTCGCGCGAACGAGATGTTGCAGGCCTGCGAAGCATCGGACTACAGGAATTGCGAGTATTAGGGCGTATGCTCATAAACTCGCGCAGCAGTCAGAGCGCGCATGAAGTCCGCTATGTCCCCATTAGCGGCGCAATAGCGAACTAATCAGACGTCCGAGTTGGGGCCACTCTCGGAAACGAGACGTGTTTCGTCGACGCATTGGGTAGATCCCTCACGGGATGAGCACAGCAGGCATGGGTCCCGTTGGCAGCGGGACAAAATGATATTGCTGCCCCCGCACCATCACCCAGAGCGCCAAAATAATTGCAAGGGCAGCCAAGCATCTGACCATCGCGGCAACTGTGTTCGTGTACGGACGAGACTTTGAATCGGCACCTATTTGGAAACGACGCCTTTCGACAGAGAGCCGCAGTCTGGCCCTTCAGACGATGCTGGGACGATCGTGGTCAGTACATACATGCAGAGGAAATCAGCACCGTGAACATGTCGACGTCGAATTCGCTCTCCAGGCTCGTTCCGAACCGCCGCAGCCATTTGTCTTGAGCCAGGTAGGCTAGCTTCTCTCGTGCCATCGGGCATTCAAACTTGAACTCGGCCATATTTTGAAGGTGATGGACCATCTCATGAACCAGGACCGACTGGTCCGCGGGTGATTTTCCAATCCAATCGTCCGGAAGGAAGATGGTTTTCGAATTGTTGTCATAAAGCGCGACAACCGTGCGCTGAGCCAGTCGATCGATGCCCTCATCCTGCGTGAGACCCTGCCAATGCGCATGATCCGAAGCGCGCATGGTCGCAAGTTTTGCTTTCGAGGCGAATTCAATGGCCGGGTGATCCTTGATTGCCGGCAGATCGAAATTCGAGGAGAGCCAACTCGCAACCTCATCCAACAGCTCTTCCGCAGATCGAGCTGCATCGAGTCGGAGCTGAACCGAAGATGACCCGGCGGCGACGCTAGGCCCCAGATCATCACGACAATCGGCTTTGGGTGAGTCGAGTAGCGCTAAAGAACCAACGGCTACGACCAAAAAGAATTGTCTGAACATGAGAACCTCCAAAGAGGTTGCTTATTCGATCTTAAAACGGAGATGCTCAAGAAGTCCCGGCAATTATCGAAAACGTAGCATGTCATCTGCGGCGCTGTTGTGAACCCGCTCACAGTCCAGATATTGCACGCCGCGATAGAGGCCCGACTGTTGCAGCATCCACAAGGAGACGTGGCAGGTACGCCAGCTTCGTGCAAAGCGTAAGCGGTGGTCCGCCTTCATCGCGCCCGAATCACAGTCGTATGTAGTTCAAGTTTCGATCCTCGAAGCGAGGACAGCAATGGAGCCTGTAAAACCCCGCAAATGGGCCGACGACGAGACCAAGCTGCTCATCGAGCTCGCGCATCGGAAGGAAACTGTGCCGGCGATAGCGAGAGAGCTAGGACGTCACATCGCCTCCGTCAAACGACGAGCCCGCGAGTTGGGCTTGCTTCTACCGCAAAGCGAGGCCCATTCACGGTCACAAGCGGCGGTCAAGGGCAGCGCCAGGAGAGTCCGGTCCACCCGTGACAGCGGACATGCGTAACTTTTCGAGTTTCTTCGGCTCTGGGCCAGACGTACTCTACGCCTCATCCATTCCCTCCTGGCGTAAGAGCTGCCGATCTAGGTCATGCTCCCGGGCATAAAGCAGCGGATGAATATGTAGGGGTAGTCCTCGTCGTCTGAATCGCCCTCGAAATAGACAGGCCAGACCATGGCCCGCTCAGCCTTGTTAGGCTCGCTGATGACGGAATTGTCCGGCACCTCGACCCACACCATGATTTTGGAGTCGGGACTCTTTGGCACTCGCACGCGATAGTGACCGTTCTTCGTTTCCCAGTCGGCGTCTTCGACGACGTAGCCGTCGGCGGACGAGCAGCAGAGGCCGTTGCGGCTTTTCAGTTGGTCAAACCACGGCTTGAGTGGCGAGTTCGCATGACGCGCATCGAGGTCGCGCCCCATTGTCGGTAATGGCATCAGCCACAGCCCCAAGGGCGCGATAAAGCCGATCAGCGGTATCCAGCGCATCATCAGTCCGCGGCGCTCCTGCTACTCCGAGCGAATTTACCGCCTACGAATGTGAGTATGCTCCGGCTGCTGCGAGGTTCACACATCAACTCACGGCGCTGCAGGGAGGGCAAACGTGACATTCAACAAAATCCCGGCGCGCAACTGAGCGATCTCGCCGGCACCATGATGCCGCTGTGCCAATGGTCCAGCGCTTTGATGTGGATCAATGAACTTGGAAGTGACTAGTCACATCTTGCCAAGAGAGCCGCTACCGGGATGTGCCGAAATCTCGGTGGTCACTGGCGGCATTTATGCCTACTGCGGGGCATCGTACTAGCGACAGTTTCATTCAGACGTGGACAGCCTGTTCACGCAGGACGAGATCAAGCAGGTCCGACAGAACGCGGCCAAGTTGCGCTCCTCGTACAGCGCGCCGGGCAGCTAGATATCCGAACCGCTAGAGCATGATCCGGAAAAGTGTGAAGCGGTTTTCCCTCGCGACAAACGCGGAACGCGTTTGCACGGAGATCATGCTCAAACAACAACCTAAAGCGCGATGACGATTCGTCCCAATCTCATCGCGCTTTAGACAACTATCCCTGCCACTGCGATTGCGACTGCCCTGAACGTCCGGCCTGATCCACCCTCACCGCGACTGTCAGCGTCTCCGCGCCGCCGCCATAGCGGGTGCCGCGCACCGGCGCAGCGCCTAGATAGTCGAGCCCGATCGCGACGCGGACATGGGCCTCGGTGGAACAGATGCAGTTGGCGGGATCGAAGCCGACCCAGCCGAGATCCGGCACGAAGGCCTCGGCCCAGGCGTGGCCGGCGTCCTGGTGGACGGTACCGTCGGAGCGCAGGAAATGGCCGGAGACGAAGCGCGCCGGCACGCCGGCGGTGCGTGCGCAGGCGATGAAGATGTGCGCGTAGTCCTGGCAGACGCCGCGCTTGAGCGTGAACGCCTCGACCGCCGAGGTGCCGCTGTTGGTCGGGTCCTCGTCGAACGTCATGTGCTCGCTGACCTCCGACATCAGCGCGTGCAGGAAACCGAGCGTGTCGCTCTCGGCTTCGCTGCGCAATTGACGCGCAAAGCTCGCCATCGCCGGATTGACCGTGGTGAGCTCGGTCGAACGCAAAAAAAGCGCCGACGGAAAGCGCTCGTCTGCGCCGCGCAGCACGCCGCCGGTGTCGTGGGTCTCGATCAGGCCCTCGGCGCTGATCTTGATGTCGGCGACGGGACCACAGGACAGCACGTGGGTGACGTTGCCGAAGGCGTCCTCGTGCATGTCGAGCTTGGTGTCGGTGGAGACGTCGATCTGCCATTCCGCCACATATTGCCCGTCATGGCTGCCGGGCGTCATGCGCAGGATCTGGATCACGCTCGTTGCCGCCGGTTCGTAGCGATAGGTCGTGGTGTGCTGAATTCGCAGGCGCATGGTGGACCAGTGCAGTTAGTGATTAGGCCCGACTGCCTACCACGAAGAAGCTCGTCATGCCGGGCTTGACCCGGGCATCCACGCCCTTCCTCACTGAGCGAAAGAAAGAACGTGGATGGCCGGGACGCGCCCGGCCATGACGGTATCCCATTTCGTCAGCCGGGGGACATCAGATCAAATACTGCTTCGTGACGATTTCGCCCAGCCTGGAATTGTCCGCGATGAATTCCTGAATGAATTCATGCACACCTTGCTGGAAAATGTCGTTCATGTTGGAGTGTTCCAGTCGGTTGCGGATGCCTCGGGCGTGGCGCTGGGCCGGGCCCTGGCGGCCATAGGCGACGCCGATCTGGTCGAGATTGCGCACGAGATTGCCGTAGCAGCTCGCCAGTGACCGCGGCAGCGTGTCGTTGAGGATCAAGAGGTCCGCGATCAGCCAGGGTTTCAACGTCTCGCGATAGACCCAGTGATAGGCGGTGAGCGCCGACACCGAGCGGAGGATCGAGCTCCACTGGTAGAAGTCGAGCGGGCCGCCGACATGTTCCTCCTCCGGCAGCAGCACGTGGTACTTCACGTCGAGAATGCGCGCGGTGTTGTCGGCGCGTTCGAGATGAAGGCCGAGCCGCGAGAACCAGTAGGCGTCGTTGCGCAGCATGGTGCGGTAGGCCGAGCCGTCGAAGCGCAGCGAGGTCTCCTGCACGAAGCGCAGGAATTTTGCCAGGTCCTCGCGCGTCGAAGCGCCCTTGCTCCAGACTGCCTGGAGTTCGATCCAGGCCGAGTTGATGGTGTCCCACATCTCGCTGGTGAGCGCGGTGCGTACCGAGCGCGAGTTGAGCCGCGCCGCCTCGATGCAGTTCCTGATCGAGGACGGGTTGGTCGCCGAGAAAGAAAGATAGTCGACGACGTTGTGCTCGTTGGCTTCCTCATAGGTCTGATAGAAGCTCGCGGCGACGCCGGCGGTGAGCAGCGCCGAGTCCCATTCGTTGGTCTTGCCGACATAGGTGGCCGGCAGGGCGGTGACGCGCAGCGTCGCGTCGATGGTGCGCGCCAGATACTCGGCGCGCTCGACGTAACGGGCGAGCCAGTAGAGGTTTTCGGCGGTACGCGACAGCATTCTCTCTACTCGTCCAGTATCCAGGTGTCTTTGGTGCCGCCGCCCTGGCTCGAATTCACGACCAGGGAGCCCTCCTTCAGCGCCACGCGGGTGAGCCCGCCCGGCACGATTGTGGTGCGCTTGCTGCCCGTCAGCACGAAGGGCCGCAAGTCCACATGGCGCGGCGCGAGGCCGCTTGCGGTGCAGGTCGGGCAGGTCGACAGCGCCAGCGTCGGCTGCGCGATGAAACCTTCGGGCTCGCGCTTGAGCTTCTCGCGGAAGGCCTCGATGGTCGCTTTCGTCGCCGCGGGGCCGATCAGCATGCCGTAGCCGCCGGAGCCGTGCACTTCCTTGACGACGAGCTCGCTCAGATTGTCGAGCACATAGGCGAGGTCTTTCGGCTCGCGGCAGCGCCAGGTCGGCACGTTCTTCAGGATCGGCTCCTCGCCGAGGTAGAATTTCACGATGTCCGGCATGTAGGAGTAGATCGCCTTGTCGTCGGCGATCCCGGTGCCGACGGCGTTGGCGAGCGTGATGTTGCCGGCCGCATAGGCCGACATCAGCCCGGGCACGCCGAGCACGGAGTCGGGACGGAAGGTGAGGGGATCGAGGAAGTCGTCATCGACGCGGCGATAGATCACGTCGACCCGTTTCAACCCTTCCGTCGTGCGCATGAACACTTCGTTGTTCTTGACGATGAGATCTCTGCCCTCGACGAGCTCGATGCCGAGCTTGTCGGCGAGGAAGGAGTGCTCGTAATAGGCGGAGTTGTAGACGCCGGGCGTGAGCAGGGCGACCGTCGGCTCGGCAGAGGCGCTGAGCGGCGCGACGGAGCGCAAGGCCGCGAGCAACTCGTCCGGATAGCGCTCGACCGGCGCCACCTTGTGGCGGGCGAACAGGTCCGGAAACAGCCGCATCATGATCTCGCGGTTTTCCAGCATGTAGGACACGCCGGACGGCGTGCGCGCATTGTCCTCCAGCACGATGAAGTCGTTGGCGTCGACCCTGACGATGTCGATGCCGGCGATGTGCACGTAGACGTCGTGCGGCACCTGCTGGCCGTTCATCTCGGGCCGGAACACCGGGTTGTGGAAGATCAGGTCGGCGGGGACGACCTCGGCCCGCAGGATATCGCGGCCATGATAGATGTCGCGCAGAAACATGTTCAGCGCCCGCACGCGCTGCTTGAGGCCCTTCTCCAGGAGCGCCCATTCCTTGCCCGATATGATCCTGGGAATCACGTCGAAGGGAATCAGCCGCTCCGTGGACTCGGAATCCCCATACACCGCGAAGGTGATGCCGATCCGGCGGAACAACAGCTCCGCTTCCTGGCGTCGATATTCGAGCGCCTCGGGAGGCGTCTCCTTGAGCCAGCGTGCCAGCTCCTGATAGGCGGGGCGCAGGTCCCCGCCTGGAATGTTCATTTCGTCAAACGCGACTGCCATAGATCCCGACTGTTCTCCCCAGGCGTTCCGCCACTGGTCAGGTCGTATAGGTCTTGGCGAAGACCGCAACGTCCTGTGGCCATGCTTGCGAGAGTGCATGACTTACCCCGGTAGTAGCAAGGGCCGGGCCAGCGCGATAAGCATGGACTTCGAAGCATAGTCTTGGGGCATTTGACGGGGACGGCCGGAAAGGTGCCTGAAAAAATGGCTGAGGACTGCTTATTTCAGCAGCAAAACCGCGTGACTTCAACGCGTTACCTCGGCAAAGTCGGCGCCACAGGTGAGGGACAGGTTTATGAGCGAGATCGTCACGGCGGGCATTCTGGTCATTGGGGATGAGATTCTGTCCGGCCGGACCAAGGACAAGAATATCGGCTTCATCGCCGAATACCTGACCAATATCGGCATCGACCTGAAGGAAGTCCGGGTCGTCTCCGATGACGAGCCCGACATCATTGCGGCGTTGGATGCACTGCGGCATCGCTACACCTATGTCTTCACCACCGGCGGAATTGGGCCGACCCATGACGACATCACCGCCGACAGCGTGGCAAAGGCCTTCGGCGTCGGCATCGACCATCATCCCGAGGTGGTCGCACGCTTCCGCGAGCGCTGGAGCGAGCAGGACCTCAACGAGGCCCGCCTGCGCATGGCCCGCATCCCCAATGGCGCCGAGCTGATCCAGAGCGCCACCATTCTCGCCCCCGGCTTCAAGATCGGCAACGTCATCGTGATGGCGGGCGTGCCCTCGATCATGCAGGCGATGATGGATATCGTTTCGCCCAAGTTGAAATCGGGCGTCCGCATGCTCTCCGAATCGGTCCGTGCCAATGCGCGGGAGGGCGACATCGGCGGGCCCTTGCGGACGATCGCCGGCGACCATCCCGACACCATCATCGGCAGCTATCCCTTCATGGATGAGGAGCAGAAGCCGAACACCAATCTGGTGGTGCGCTCGCGCGATCCGGAAAAGCTGGCGGCAGCGATGGCGGCGGTGAAGGAAATGCTGGCAGGATTGAACGTCAGCCGCTAGCAGAAGACGCGTGAGCGGAATGGAGACGACGATGAGTGAGGCACCGGAACTGAGCGCGCAGGAGCGGGCGGGCAAGGCCTTCCCGGTTTCGTGGGACCAGTTCCACCGGGACTGCCGGGCGCTGACCTGGCGCCTTAACGAGGTCGGCCCGTTCCACGCGGTCATCGCGATCACCCGCGGCGGCCTGGTGCCGGCCGCGATCGTGGCGCGCGAGCTCGGGGTGCGCGTGATCGACACCGTCTGCATCGCCAGCTACGACCACACCAAGCAGGGCGACCTCCAGGTGCTCAAGGGCATTTCCGATGCGGCGATGAAGCTTGGCGGCGGCACCGGCAAGGGCCTTCTGATCGTCGACGACCTCGTCGATACCGGCAAGACCGGCAAGCTCGTCCGCGAGATGCTGCCGGATGCGCATTTCGCCACCGTCTACGCCAAGCCCATGGGCCGTCCGCTGGTCGACACTTTCATTACGGAAGTCTCGCAGGACACCTGGATCTTCTTCCCCTGGGACACCGCGCTGTCCTATCACCCGCCGCTCCGCGACGGCGCGGCGTAAGCCACGGGGGCTGATCACGATGGCCGGACGCGCGCGATTGGCATGGTTCGGCTTCGTCGTCGCGTTCGCGGTGACGCTGCTCGCAGCTCAGGCGCGGTGCCAGGATCGGCAGGCCCCGGCTCTCGACCCTGCCGTGATCGAGGACATCGTGGTCGGCAGCCGCGTTCTCGCCGAGCTTGGGGTGCTCGACGGCTTCGGCCATGTCAGCGCCCGTGATCCCAAGGATCCCAATCACTTCCTGATGTCGCGCTCGCTGGCGCCGGCGCTCGTCACCGCCGACGATATCATGGAGTTCGATCTCGACGGCAATGCCGTGGATGCCAAGGGGCGCAGCGTCTTCCTGGAGCGCTTCATTCACAGCGAGATCTACAAGGCCCGTCCCGACGTGATGGCGGTCGTGCACACGCACTCGCCCGGCGTGATCCCGTTCACGATCAGCCAGGTTGCGCTGCGGCCGGTCTTCCACAACGCGGCGTTCCTCGCCGCGGGGGCGCCGGTATGGGACATCCGCAAAGACTTCGGCGAGACCAATATGCTGGTCAGCAATGCGGCCATCGGCAAGGGACTGGCGCTCGCGCTCGCCGACAAGTCGGTGGTGCTGATGCGCGGCCATGGTGATGCCACCGTCGGCCCGTCCGTGAAAGTCGCGGTCTTCCGTGCCTACTACACCGACGTCAATGCGCGACTTCAGTCGCAGGCGATCGCGCTTGGCGGCGAGGTGAATTATCTGACGGCAGCGGAGGGCGCCAAGGCCGATGCGATCAATCTGCAGGTTCTCGACCGTGTCTGGAACCTGTGGAAAATGCGCGTCACCACGGCGCCACCAAAATAGTGCCGCTGCAAAACCGCGTCATGCCGACGGGCGAGATCATCGCCACCCCATATCGCGGCATGTTCACGGGCAACCGTGGCATCATCCATGATCCCGCGACGAAGACGCTGCTCAAAAAGCGCTGGTCGACGCCGGCCTGGCTGACCTGCACGTGCGAATTCCGCGGCCGTCGCCGGGAGGTGATGGCGACGCAGAGCTGGACCGAGCTGTTCTTCCTGGACGAGGCCACCGCGCTCGCTGCCGGACATCGTCCCTGTTTCTATTGCCGCCGCGACGATGCCAATCGCTTCCGGGCGGCATGGGAGAAAGGCAATCGCGTGCATGATGTCCGCATGCACGACATCGACACGGTGCTGCACCACGAGCGGCTCGATCACGGTCAGAAACGACTGCACGCGCTGCTGATGCCGCTCGACCAGCTTCCCGTCGGCGCGATGGTGAGCCAAGGCGGGGAGAGCTTTCTGGTGATGCAGGGCAGGGCGCTCCTGTGGTCGCCGGCGGGCTATACCGAGGTCGAGCGTCAGCCCAGCGAAGCAAAGCTGCTGACGCCGCCGTCGACGCTGCGCACACTGCACGCCGGCTATGAGCCCGTGCTGCATGCGACCGCATCACCCTAGCGCAGCGGCCGCCCCTGTTCATCCACCGTCATCCGCGCATCGCGCAAAGCCCATTCGCGGATCACTTGGCGGCATCGGGCGAGCTCCGCACCGACCGCCGCGTTCGCATCCTTCGCGGCGCGCTCCACCATCGCCCTGCAATTGACGAGCACGGAACGGTCCTCCGCGTGCGCGGGCAATGCAAGCGCTGCCAGCAACGCGACGCTGCACGCAAGCCGCATCATCCCAGCCTCTCGCGCGCGAGAGCAGCGCCGGCACCGAGCGCCATCAGCTTGGCTTCCGCGATCTCCCGCCGCATCGGCGCCATGCCGCAATTGGTGGTGGCGATTATGTTGCTCTTGGGCACGAATTTCGACACCGCGTCGATCACCTGCACGACGTCGTCGGCCGTCTCGACCGTGTCGCTGGCGACATCGATCACGCCGGCCTGCACGACTTTGTGCTTGAGCAGCGCGAGCAGATCGAGCGGCACCTTGGAATTGCGGCATTCGATCGCGACCTGCTGGATCGAGCTCGCATCGATCGCCGGGAAGATCTGCTCATACTGCCGCCATTGGCTGCCTAGCGTTTCCTTCCAGTCGGTATTGGCCTTGATGCCGTAGCCGTAGCAGATGTGCACGGCGGTGGTGCAAGTGAGGCCCTCGGCGGCGCGCTCCAGCGCCCTGATGCCCCAGTCGTTGACCTCGTCCATGTAGACGTTGAAGGCGGGCTCGTCGAACTGGATGAGATCGACGCCGTCGGCCTGCAACGCCTTGGCTTCCGCGTTCAGGAGATCGGCGAAAGCAAAAGCCATCTTCACCCGATCGCCGTAGTAGCGATCGGCAATGGTGTCGATGATGGTCATCGGGCCGGGCAGCGTAAATTTCAGCTTCTTTTTCGTGTGCGTTCGCGCGACACGTGCCTCAAAGGCGTGGATGCGATCCTTGAGCTGCAACGGTGCGACCACCTGCGGCACCATCGCCTTGTAGCGATCCTTTCGGATTCCCATCTCGACCTTGTGCGCGAAGTCGATGCCCTCGATCTTCTCGAGAAAGCCGTGCACGAAGTGCTGCCGCGCCTGCTCGCCCTCGGTGACGATGTCGATGCCGGCGTCTTCCTGCAGCTTCAGCCAGATCAGCGTCGCGTCGCGCTTGGCGCGCAGGAGCTCGTCACCCTCTGACTTCCAGGGCGCCCAGAGCACGTTCGGCTCGGCGAGCCATTCCGGTTTCGGCAAGGAGCCGGCGATGGTGGTCGGAAACAGCATGGCGCCCTCCGGATCTGATGTCATTGCGCACCTTCCTGCCATGTCTTAACGTCGAGGTACAGAACAACAAAAGTCGGCTCATATTCCGGCGGCCTCGACAGGGAACAAAATGCAGACAAAGGAAACCCCATGATCGAGTTCTTCTTCGACTGCTCCAGCCCTTGGACCTATCTCGCCTTCCACAACATCCAGCCGCTGGCAAGGGAGCTCGGCGTCGAGATCGCCTGGCGGCCGATCCTGGTCGGCGGCATCTTCAACAGCGTTAACCCCAGCGTCTATGCGCAGCGGGAAAAGCCGGTGCCGCTGAAGGCGCGCTACATGCTGAAGGACCTCAACGACTGGGCGCGCTTCGCGGGGCTCGCGATCAAGATGCCGCCGACGGTGTTTCCGGTGAACAGCGTGAAGGCAATGCGCGGCTGCATCTGGCTCGCCGCGGACATGGTGCCGTTCGCGACCGCGGTGTTCGAGACCTATTGGAGCGCGGACAAGGACATCTCGCAGGATGCCGTGCTCGCAGACATCTGCAACAGGCTCGGCGTCGATGCGCAGAAATTCTTCGCCGGCATTTCCGAGCAGGCGGTCAAGGACCAGCTCAAGGCCAATACGGAAGAGGTCGTCGCGCGCGGTGGCTTCGGCTCGCCGACCATCTTTCTCGACAAGACCGATATGTATTTCGGCAATGACCGGCTGCCTTTGATCCGCGAGGCGCTGCTTCGCCGCAAGGCGAGTGCGGCCTGATGGTGCGGGCTGTCGTCTGCCGCGAGCTGGGTCCGCCCGAAAGCTTGCGGCTCGAGACTTTCCCGTCGCGGCCGCTTGGGGAAAGTGAGGTGCGGGTTGCGATCCGCGCCGCTGGGCTCAACTTTCCGGATATTCTGATGGCGGCCGGCGAATATCAGCTCAAGCCCGAGCTGCCGTTCACGCCGGGCGTGGAGGCCGCGGGCGATGTGACCGAGGTCGGCGCTGCAGCGCGCGGCGTTGCCGTCGGCGACAAGGTCATCGTCAAGATGCGCTACGGCGCCTATGCCGACGAAGCCGTGGTCGCCAGCTCACAGCTTACGCCGATGCCGTCGACCTTCGACTATGCGGAAGCAGCGACCTTCCTCGCCGGCCACGGCACCGCCTATCACGCGCTGATCGACCGCGGCAAGGTCGAGCCGGGCGACGTCTTGCTCGTGCACGGCGCCGGCGGCGGTGTGGGGCTCGCTGCCGTCGAGCTGGGCAAGATGTTGGGCGCGACGGTGATTGCGTGCGCGTCATCGGACGAGAAGCTGGCAATTGCGAAGGAGAGGGGTGCCGATCATCTCGTGCTCTACGCGCGCGAGCCGTTTCGCGATGCCGTCAAGCGCATCACCGACGGCCGCGGCGCCGACGTCGTGTTCGATCCGGTCGGCGGCGAGGTGTTCGAGAACTCGATGCGTTGCATTGCCTGGGGCGCGCGGCTTCTGGTGATCGGCTTCACGGGCGGCATCGGCTCGGCGAAAACAAATCTGCTGCTGATCAAGGGCGCGAGCGTGCTGGGCGTGCGCGCCGGCGAAGCGGTACGCAAAAATCCGGCGCTGGGCGAGGTGCGTCTGAAGGCGCTGCTCGCATGGGCGGAGGAAGGTAAGCTGCGCCCCAAGGTCTCGCACCGTCTGCCGCTGGAGGATTATGCGAAGGCGATGCGATTGCTGATCGACCGCAAGGCGATCGGCCGCGTGGCGCTGGTGATGGATTGATGCTGCGTAGGGTGGGCAAAGGCGCTCTTGCGCCGTGCCCACCATCTCTCTCGACAATTGCGACAGAAGAGGTGGGCACGCTTCACTTTGCCCACCCTCCGATCTCGAACTACGATCTCGAACTACGATCACGGACGCATCGGGAAGCATCCGTTCTGCAGGAAGGCGATGGTCGCAGCGATCGCCTCCTCATTTCGCATCAGCCACGGATGCGAAGCGTGCACCACCATGTGGTCGGCCATGCCGTCGACCTCGGTGTTCGCGACCGAGACGCGTCCGTCATGTGGGCGCGGCAGCACGGCGCCAGCCACCGGATAGATCGAGCGATCGCCGGCGATAACGCCGAGGGGATAGTTGATTGGCGGCAGGAGCGCTGTCGTCGCGGCGTCGCGATGCGTACCCAGCTGCTGCCCGGCCGGACCGAAGAAGGCGCGGTATGGGAAAGAGCTCATCAGGCGATCGGCGACCTCGCTGCCGCCATTGGGGGTCCCCAGCATCACGACGCGTCCGAGATTTCTCGTCCGGTGCCGCGCGAGATAGACGCGCGCCAGAAGGCCGCCCATGGAGTGGCAGACGAAATGCACGGCGCCGCTCACTGAGCCGGCAAAGGATTCGATTGCCGGATGAATGTCGTCCGCGAGCTCTTGAAGCGCCTTGCGACGGCTGGCGTAGTCGAGGTTGAGCGTTGCATAACCGGCGCGCTCGATCGCGATCGCCATCTTGTGAAACGAGCGCGCTGTCCGGCTGATCCCGTGCAGGAGGACGACGCCGTCTTGCGGCTTCGTCGGGCCCGGGCTCACTTGTACTCACGCTCCGTCCACCACGGAAAATAATCCGGCATGTCGCTCGACACCTTGTTCTTGAACCGCGCGGGGCGCTTCTCCAGGAACGACATCACGCCTTCCTTGACGTCGTCGGAGCGGCCGCGGGCATAGATGCCTCGGCTGTCGACCTTGTGCGCTTCCATGGGATCGTCGGCGCCCATCATGCGCCACATCATCTGACGGATCAGCGCGATTGACACCGGCGCGGTCTTGGCCGCGATCTCCTTTGCCAGTGAGCGCGCGGTCGGCAGGAGATCATCCGGTGGCACCACCTTGCTCACCAGCCGCCCGGCGAGCGCCTCCTGCGCCGGGAAGACGCGGCCGGTATAGCACCATTCCAGCGCCTGCGAGATGCCGACGAGGCGCGGCAGGAACCAGCTCGACGCCGCCTCAGGCACGATGCCGCGCTGGGAGAACACGAAGCCGAAGCGCGCCGCCTCCGAGGCAATGCGTATGTCCATCGCAAGCTGCATGGTGACGCCGATGCCGACCGCAGGGCCGTTCACGGCGGCGATCACGGGTTTGAGGCTCTTGAAGATGCGCAGCGTCACCTGGCCGCCGCCATCGCGCACCTGCGGATCGCTGTAGTCGACCTGGCCGCTCGCAAGCCGCTTCACCGGTCCGCGCCGCGCGTCGCGGTCAAAGGTGTCGGCGCCCGAGGAGAGATCGGCACCGGCGCAGAAGGCACGGCCTTCGCCGGTGACGATGATGGCGCGGATACCGTCGTCCTTGTCGGCAGCGTCGAACGCTTCGATCAGCTCCGCCTGCATCTTGGCATTGAAGGCGTTGAGCTTCTCCGGCCGGTTCAGCGTGATGGTGAGGATCTCGTCGGCGACCTCGTATTTGATCGTCTCATACGCCATGGTGGTTTCCTCTCTTGATGTTCTTGAAGCAATTCTGTCATTGCCGGGCTTGGCCCGGCAATCCATCTTTTTTGAAGAGGATGGATGCGCGGGTCGAGCCCGCACATGGCGACTTGCGGTTTGTCGCTAATGCGCCGGCGGCGACGGCCAAGGCCTCTGAGCCCCGCGCAAACCTTCGAACGCCTTGGCCAGGCCGAGCACGCCGAGGTCGTCGAAGCGGCGGCCGATGATCTGCACACCGATCGGAAAGCCCTTGGCGTCGAAGCCGCCGTTGATCGATATCGCCGGGTTCTCCGACATATTCCATGGCACGGTATAGCAGATGTGCTCGAACGGCTTCATCGGATCGTCGGTGGGCGAGGCCAGTTCCGCCGGGAAGTTGACGTTCGGCGCCGTCGGCGAGATCACATAATCGAGCTCGCAGAATAGCTTTGCCGCGGCGGCGCGGATTGCCATGGTCTGGTTGAATCCGCGGATCACCTCGACGCCGGAGAGTCTTGCGCCGGACTCGCCCCATTTGAAGATGTAGGGCAGCACCTTGGCTTGCTCGGCAGGTGCGAGCTTCGAAAGATCGTCCCACATCCGCGCGCGCCAAAACTTGTCGAGGCCATCGAGCATCTCGCGCGTCAAAATCCCGTCGACCTCGGTGACGACGGCGCCGGCGGACTCGAACGCTTTGGCGGCTTTCACCGCGACGTCACGCACCGACTTCTCCAGCGGCAGGCCAACGCCGAGATCGAGCATCAGGCCGATGCGCAACTTGCGCGGTGACTTCTCCAGCGTCTTCCAGTTGATGGTGTCGGCCGGCAGGCTCATGCCATCGCGACGGTCGGGCTTTGCGATCACGCTCATCATCAGCGCGCAGTCGTCAACCGTGCGGGTCATGGGACCCGCGACACGGCCGACATAGGGTGGATCGATCGGCACCCGGCCAAAGCTCGGCTTCAATCCGACGAGACCGCACCAGCCCGCCGGCAGCCGCACCGAGCCGCCGATGTCGGTGCCGAGATGCAGGGGGCCGTAACCGGCCGCAGCAGCGGCGCCAGCACCCGCGCTCGAGCCGCCTGGATTTTTCGAGAGGTCCCAGGGGTTGCGCGCCAGCGCATGGAAGCTGGAAAGACCCGACGACAGCATGCCGTAATCGGGCATGGTGGTCTTGGCGAAGATGATCGCGCCGGCCTCGCGCAGGCGCGCGGCCGGCGGGGCGTCTTTCGCCGCCGGCACGAGCTTCACGCTCGCGGCGCCCAGCGGCACGGGTACGCCCTTGGTCGCGATGTTGTCCTTCACCGACACCGGCACGCCGTCGAGCGGACCGGACGGCTCGCCGCCGGACCAGCGCGCGGTCGAGGCCTTTGCAGCCTCGCGTGCGCCGTCGGGGTCGTAAGCATAGAGCGACTTGAGATGCGGCTCCCACGCTGCGACATGCGCGATCACGTCCTCCAGCACCTCGCTCGGCGAGAACTGCCTGGACTTGTAGCCCACGATCATATCGACCGCGGACAGATCGTGCAGCGAGGTGACCTTCTCGTCGGCGCGCGGCTTATGCATGGCCACCGACCGGCATGCGGGACTCGATGATGCGGGCGAACATGCTGGCGCCGATCGGCAAAATCTTGTCGTCGAGCACGTAGCCGGGATTGTGCACCGGCACCGAGCCGTCATGCCCGACCCAGAAATAGGCGCCGGGAATGGTCTGCAGCATGTCGGCAAAATCCTCGCTGCCCATCTTCGGCTGGGTGCGGGTGATCACCCTGGCGGGATCGACGACGGTGCGCGCGACCTCTTCGACCACCTTGGACTGCTCGACCTGGTTGACCAGCACGCCAAAGGCGTCGCGGATGTCGGCCTCGATCTCGACCTGGAAGGCGCTGGCGACGCCGGCGCAGATCGTGCGCATGCGCTCGCGGATCAGCGCGCGCACTTCATCGGAGAAGGCGCGCACGGTGCCGCAGAGATGCGCTTCGCCGGGAATGACGTTGTAGGCGGAGCCCGCATGAATCTGGGTGATCGACACGACGGCGGCCTGGAGCGGCTCGACGTTGCGGCTGACGATGGTCTGAACGGCCTGCGCCAGCGTGGTTGCGATCACCACGGCGTCCTTGGAACGCTCCGGCATCGCGCCATGCGCGCCATAGCCATTGATGCGCAGGTCGAAGAAATCGGCGCCGGCCATTGCGGGTCCCGGCAGGATCGCGATCTCGCCGAGATTGAGGTCGGGTGCGTTGTGCAGGCCGTAGAGCTCGTCGCAGGGAAATTTTTCGAACAATCCGTCCTTGATCATGGCGCGGGCGCCGCCGAGACCTTCCTCGGCCGGCTGGAAGATCAGGTGCACGGTGCCGTCGAAATTCCGCGTCTCGGCGAGGTAGCGCGCGGTGCCGAGCAGCATGGTGGTGTGGCCGTCATGGCCGCAGCCGTGGAAGCGGCCGGGAATGGTGGAGCGCCATTTCAGGTTGGTGTTCTCCTCCATCGGCAGCGCGTCCATGTCGGCGCGAAGCCCGATGCGCTTTCCGCTCGCACCCTTGCCCTTGATGACGCCGACCACGCCGGTGCCGCCGAGCCCGCGATGCACCTCGATGCCCCAGCTCTTCAGCTTGTCGGCGACGATGCCGGAGGTGCGGACCTCCTCGAAGCCGATCTCGGGATGGGCATGCAGGTCGCGGCGGATGGCGGTAAGTTCGTCGGCATAGCCGTCGATGCGGTCGATGGTGGGCATCTCGTCCTTGATTCCTTAGCCTGATGGAGGATCGAAAGCGGGGCCGTTCGGCTTGATGCGGATACGCGCGACGTTAACCGCCTTTGCGGCAAGAGCAAGCAAGGCAGACAATCGTGCCGCGCATGGCGTCAAGCCGTTTTGGGAATGGTGCGGATGCGGTGGGTGTTGTGAGTGGAGTCATCGCAACAACCTGGGTGTGTCGTCCCGGCGAAGGCCGGGACCCATAACCCCAGGGAGAAGTTTGACGAAGATCAGGAGTTTGGGACGCGCATCATGCGCGATCGATAGATTCCGCGGTATGGGTCCCGGCCTTCGCCGGGACGACGATAGGGGAGCAGAGTGCCTCCAAACTCCCGCCAACGCGCGCGGAGAAACCTACGCGCTCGCCACCGCGCTTTCCACCGGCCGGAAATTGGCAAAGTCCCAGCCGCGGCCCGGCGCCGCATCGAGCAGGGACTTGGTGTAGGCTTCCTTCGGATGCGTCAGCACCTCGGCCGCCGGTCCCTGTTCGACGACACGGCCGTGCTGCATCACGACGACTTCGTCGCAGATCTGCGCTGCGACACGCAAGTCGTGGGTGATGAACAGGATCGCGATACCGAGCCGCTTCTGGATCTCGTCCAGAAGTTCCAGCACCTGCGCCTGCACGGAGACGTCGAGCGCGGAGACCGCTTCATCCGCGACCAATACGTCGGGATCGAGCGCGAGCGCGCGCGCAATGGCGATGCGCTGGCGCTGGCCGCCCGAGAACTGGTGCGGATAGCGCGCGACCGCATCGGCCGGCAGGCCGACCAGTTCCAGAAGCTCGCGTGCGCGCTTCAGCGCATCGGCGCGCGAGACGCCGTAGTTGATCGGGCCTTCCGCAATGCTCTCGCCCACGCTGACGCGCGGGTTGAGCGAGCGGTAGGGATCCTGGAACACGATCTGGATTTTCTGGCGATGCGGCTGGAGCAACCGCCGCGACAGGTCGGAAATTTCGCGGCCCGCGAGGCGCACGCCGCCCGAGGTCGGATCGATCAGGCGGACGATGCAACGCGCCACCGTCGACTTGCCCGAGCCGCTTTCGCCGACGATGCCGAGCGTGCGGCCTTTGCGCAAGGTGAGGGTGACCTTGTCGGCGGCGACCACCTCGCGGCCTTTGCCGAAGAAGGTGCGCTCGCGATAGACCTTGCCGAGGTCGTTGGCCTCCAGCACGACCGGTTCCTTGGTTTCAGGTCGCGCTGCGCGCGGCACGAGGCTCGGCACCGAGGCGAGCAGGTTGCGGGTGTATTCCATCGAGGGATTGCGCAGCACGGAATCGAGTGTTCCGGTTTCGACCAGGCGGCCCTGCCGCATCACCGCGACGCGGTCGGCTATCTCGGCCACCACGCCCATGTCGTGGGTGATGAACAGCACGGCGGTGCCGTGATCGCGCTGCAGGTCGCGGATCAGGGTGAGGATCTGTTTCTGCGTTGTGACGTCGAGCGCGGTGGTCGGCTCGTCGGCGATGAGCAGTTTCGGCTCCAGCACGAGCGCCATCGCGATCATGATGCGCTGGCGCTGGCCGCCGGAGAGGCGGTGCGGGTAGGAGGCGAAGATGCGCTCGACCTGCGGCAGCCGCACCTGTTCCATCATCTCGAGGATGCGCTTGCGCCGAGCCTTGGCGTCGAGATCGGTGTGGGCGCGCAGGACCTCGTCGATTTGGCGGCCGACCGGAACGACCGGATTGAGTGCGGTCATCGGCTCCTGGAAGATCATGGCCATCTGCGTGGCGCGCAACTGCCGCAGGCGGCGGTCGGTCGCGGTGAGGAGTTCCTCGCCGACGAGCTTGACGCTGCCGCCGGTGGGCGTCAGCGAGCCCTTCTGCAACAGGCCCATCACGGTGAGCGATGTCACCGACTTGCCGGAGCCGCTCTCGCCGACGAGGCACAGCGTCTCGCGCTCGCGCACCTGGATGGAGATGCCGTCGATGATCTTCGGCCCGCTCGGCGTCTTGCCGATGGAGACGGTGAGGTTGTTGATGTCGAGGACGGTGTTGGTCATCCAATTACTCCGTCGTCATTGCAAGGAGCCACCCGGTCCCGCTTTCGGCGGGCCGGATGACAGGCTCCGCGACGAAGCAATCCAGAATCTTTCCGCGGGGACAGTCTGGATTGCTTCGCCGGCAATGACGGAAAGGGGCGGTGCCGGTGGGGACAATCACTTGCCCTCCCGCTGCTTCATGCGGGGGTCGAGTGCGTCGCGGGCGGCGTCGCCGATCAGATTGATGCTGAGGATCGCGAGCGAGAGGAGGAGGCCCGGCCAGAAGATCAGCGACGGCTTGATCTGGAAGTACTGACGTCCCTCGGCCATGATGTTGCCCCAGGTCGGCGTCTCCGGCGAGATGCCGGCGCCGAGGAAGGAGAGGATGGCTTCTGTGAGGATCGCGGATGCGCAGACATAGGTGCCTTGCACGATCAGCGGCGCGATCGTGTTCGGCATTAGGTGGCGCCACATGATCTTCGGCAGGGAAGAGCCGACCGAGATCGCCGCTTCCACATAAGGCTCTTCGCGCGCGGACAGGACGACGGAGCGCACCAGGCGCGCCACGCGCGGAATCTCGGGAATGGTGATCGCGACCAGCACGGTCCAGATGCTGGCGCCCGACAGCGAAACGACGGCGATCGCGAGCAGGATGCTCGGCATCGCCATCAAGCCGTCCATGACGCGCATCATGATGGAATCGACCAGCTTGAAGAAGCCGGCGACGAGGCCGATCGCCAGCCCGATGGCGATCGAGAGGATCGCCGAGCCGATCCCGATCAGCAGCGAGACGCGGCCGCCATAGATCACGCGCGACAACAGATCGCGGCCGAAGGCGTCGGTGCCGAGCAGGAATTGCGCTGAGGCCGGCTTCAGGCGCTGCGAGGGCGCGAGCAGGACCGGATCATGCGGCGCGATCAGCGGCGCAAGGATCGAGATCAGCGCGATCAGCGCGAGGCAGATCGTCGCGGCCGCGATGATCGGCGTCGACGTAAGGAATCCGAACCGCGGCCGTAGCGGCGAGGTGATGGGGATGGACGATTGGGGAAGAGTATCAACCGACATGCTGGAGCCTCAATACCTGATCCGCGGATCAAGGAGGGTGTAGGCGACGTCGATCAGAAGATTGACGACGACATAGATCAGCGACGTCAGCAGGATCATCGCCTGGATCACCGGATAGTCGCGCGCCAGCACCGCGTCGACAGTAAGACGGCCGATGCCGGGAATGTTGAACACGCTTTCGGTGACGACGACGCCGGAGATCAGAAGGGCAAAGCCGGTGCCGATCACGGTGATCACGGGAACGGCGGCATTGCGCAGCGCATGCCGCATCATGACCGCGACCTCGCTGATGCCCTTGGCGCGCGCGGTGCGCACATAGTCTTCGCCGAGCACGTCGAGCATCGCCGCCCGCGTCATGCGCGCGATCAGGGCGATATAGATGAAGGACAGCGCGCAGGTCGGAAGGATGATGCGCTCGAAGAACGGGCCGAAGCCGGCCGTGATGCTCTTGAAGCCCTGCACCGGCACCCAGCGCAGGTCGATGGCGAAAATCTCGATCAGGACATAGCCGACCACGAACACGGGCACGGAGAAGCCGAGCACGGAGAGGCCCATCACGAAGCGGTCGATCCAGGTGCCATGCTTCCACGCCGCGATCACGCCGAGCGGAACGGCGACGACGACCGCAAGGATGATGGTGGAGAGCGCGATCGAGATCGACGGCTCGACGCGCTGGCCGATCATCTTCAGCACCGGCAGGTTGGAGATCAGCGACGTCCCGAGATCGCCGTGCAGGAGCTTGTTGATCCAGGTGATGAACTGCACGATGAGGGGCTCGTTGAGGCCGAGCGAGGCGCGGATGCGCTCGAGCCGTTCGGGCGTCGCGTTGTCGCCGGCGAGGATCGCAGCCGGATCGCCCGGAGTGAGCCGGAGCAGGAGGAAGACGAAAAGCGCGACCACGCCCATCACGGGGACGGCGGCGAGGATTCTGCGAACGAGATATCCGAGCAAGTTGGATCCGTCAGATTTAGAGTCAAACCGGCGAGGCGTCCTACGGCAGGTTGCCACCAAGCTGACGTTTCAGCAATTCCCATGCCATCGAGGCCGTCGTTTTTGCGGTGCAGCCAACGTGCTTTGCGCGCGGTTCTAATTGTCAATCTAGCCGTCATGCCCGGGCATCCAGGCCTTCTTCGTCGGGTGGGCAAAACCACCGGGTCGCGCGAACGCGCGCCCGATGATAGGCTCCGCGTGCCCACCACTTCTATCGCAATCTTGGAGAGTTCTATCGCAATCTTGGAGAGAGATGGTGGGGACGGCGCGCGAAGAGCGCGCCTTTGCCGACCCTACGAAGCCCTATTCCAGCGTCGCCAACAGCCCGGCCATCAATCGGCCGCGTTCGGCGAGGCTGTCGACCTCGATGTGCTCGTCGAGCGTGTGGGCATCGGCGCCGCGCACGCCCAGGCCGTCGAGGGTCGGGATACCCATCGCGCCGGTAAAGTTGCCGTCGGAACCGCCGCCGGCGCTGGCATGCGGCAGCTTGGCGCCGAGCTCGCGGGCAATCCCGCGCGCTTTCTCGTACAGCGCCATCGTGCCGGCATCGGGTTCCCAGACCGGACGTGTGACCCCGCGCGTCACCTTGAAGCCGACATCATTGGTTGTGCCGGACAGCGCCAGCATCTTCTCGACGCCGCGGTCGAGATCGGCCTGGCGCTTG
The DNA here is from genome assembly GCF_059803455.1 of Bradyrhizobium sp. UFLA05-108. Classification (NCBI taxonomy): domain Bacteria; kingdom Pseudomonadati; phylum Pseudomonadota; class Alphaproteobacteria; order Hyphomicrobiales; family Nitrobacteraceae; genus Bradyrhizobium; species Bradyrhizobium sp. UFLA05-108. The sequence continues at coordinate 83,079 of NZ_JBANAZ010000035.1, forward strand.
GCCATGGAGAGCGCCTCGCCGATACAGGTAGTGGCAACGCAATTGACCCACTGCCCGCCATGCACGATGCCGACCGAGAAGGTGCAATCCTCCGTGGTCATCGCGTCGATCGCGAGAATCTGCCTGGCCATTTCCCGTATCGCGGAACGTCCCGCGGAGAGCGTCGCGCCGGCGTGGCTCGGCCGCCCGGTTGCCTCGAGATTGAAGCGCGCGATCGCGTAGCGCCCGGTGACGACGCCGTTGTCGGGCCGGCCCGGCTCGGGCACCAGCACGTATTTGTTGCGCGCAGCCTCGGCCTCGATGATGTCGCGTGTCGATGGCGTGCCGACTTCCTCGTCGGGCGTGAACAGCACCGTAATCGGCAGCGGCGTTACGAAGGAGGCGCGGGCCAATTGCCTGATGGCCTCGAGCGAGAGGTAGTTACCTCCCTTCATGTCGAAGATGCCTGGGCCGTAGCACTTGTTGCCTTCTCGCCGCCATCTCAGCTTCTCGATGGTGCCGACGGGGTGCACGGTGTCCATGTGACCGGCGATCAGGATGCCCGGCTCGCCTTGCTTCGGATGCGGAAAGCGTGCGCGCACGACGCCGCCAAAGCCTTGTCGGCCGGCGATGTGCTCGATCGTCGCACCCATGATCGCCATGTCGCGCGCGGCGAGGTCGAGCATGCGGTTCACGGCAACCGCGTTCCAGGTCGGACTTTCGCATTCGACCCATGCGTGCAGACCTTGCAGCATGACTTCAGAATCAAACGGGAGATTGGTTGGATTCATGGGCGGCCTCTTCAGGCTTCGCACGCGCGGAACACGCGTTGCATAGCAGTCGGGAAACGATCGGCGGGATTGGTTGTAGAGCGAAACATGCAAACATGGAGCCCGTGCGCGCGCCTGCATGGGCATGCAGCGAAAGCGGATTGACGCTTTCGATGCGCTCTGCAACTCTCGAAAAGGTAAAGGCATTGCATGATGTGGGCGCCTAACGAACGATCCGAATGCTCAACCAATAACCTGCCTTTGACCAGTTTCACGTCAGGAGAAACGTCGATGTTCCACTTCTTGCGCCGGGGACGCAGCGCGATCGTCTCCAAGCTCGTGCTGTCGGCCGTCGCGCTCACCGCACTGGGCTCGCCGGTCCTTGCCGCAGGCAAGACCATCACGGCGGTGATGCACTCGGACCTCAGGATCATCGATCCGATCTTCACCACGGCCTACATCACGCGCGACCATGGCTACATGGTTTACGACACGTTGATCGCGACCGATTCGAATTTCAAGATCCAGCCACAGATGGCGGACTGGAAAATCTCCGACGACAAGCTCACCTACACCTTCACGCTGCGCGACGGGTTGGAGTGGCATGACGGCACGCCGGTGACGGCTGAAGACTGTGTCGCCTCGCTGCAGCGCTGGGCCAAGGTCGACGGCATGGGCCAGAAGTTGATGGACTTCACCGCCAGCCTGGAGGCGACTGACGCCAAGACCATCACGTTGAAGCTGAAGGAGCCCTACGGCCTCGTGCTCGACTCCATCGGCAAGCCGTCCTCGCGCGTCGCCTTCATGATGCCAAAGCGCCTCGCCGAGACGCCGCCGGACAAGCAGATCCCCGAGCAGATCGGCTCCGGCCCCTTCAAGTTCGTGCAGGCCGAATTCCAGCCAGGCGTGAAGGCGGTCTACGAGAAGAACAAGGACTATGTGCCGCGCAAGGAGCCGTCGAGCTGGACCGCCGGCGGCAAGGTGGTGAAGGTCGATCGTGTCGAGTGGGTCACGATGCCGGACTCGCAGACCGCGGTGAACGCGCTGCAATCGGGCGACATCGATTTCATGGAGAATCTGCCGTACGACATGCTGCCGTTGCTGGAGGCGAACAAGGAGCTCACGATCGAGGTCTCGAACAAGTTCGGTTTCCAGACGCTCGGACGGATGAACTTCCTTTATCCGCCGTTCGACAACGTGAAACTGCGTCGCGCTGCCTTGCTGGCGATGAACCAGAAGGATGTGCTCGACGCGCTCGTCGGCAACCCCAAATATCAGAAGGTCTGCGGTGCCTTCTTCGTGTGCGACACGCCGCTCGCGACCGACGTCGGCGCCGAGAGCCTGATCAAGGGCAATGGCATGGCGGAAGCCAAGAAGCTGCTCGCCGAGTCCGGCTATGACGGCACGCCGGTCGTGATCATGGGGCCCGGCGACGTCACCACGCTGAAGGCGCAGCCGATCGTGGCCGCGCAGTTGCTGCGTGAAGCCGGTTTCAAGGTCGACTTTCAGGCGACCGACTGGCAGACCGTGGTGAGCCGTCGCGCCAGCCAGAAGCCGCCGAAGGAGGGCGGCTGGAACATGTTCTTCACCAACTGGGTCGCCGCGGACGTCTCCAACCCGATCGCCAATCTCTCGATCGGCGGCCAGGGCAAGAAGGGCGGCTGGTTCGGCTGGGCGGAAGACGCCAAGATCGAACAGCTCAAGGATGCCTTCGTGCATGCGAGCTCGCTCGACGAGCAGAAGAAGATCGCCGCCGAGATCCAGAAGGAAGCCTACGAGCAGGTGATCTACATCCCGCTCGGCCAGTATTTGCTGCCGAGCGGCTGGCGCAAGTCGCTCACCGGCGTGCTCGACGGCCCGGCGACGCCGGTGTGGTGGAACGTGGACAAGTCCGAGTAGGCGGCACGCCGCTCTCCAAGCGGACGAAGTTGACGATGGCCGGGGCAGTCGCCCCGGCCATTTTCGTATCGCGGCTTGCCGGAATCCGGCAACTCCTGCACCAAGTGTCGCGTGCCGTTCACCAATTAAGGCTCTTCCAAATTCCGATTGTTGCCATTCGTTTCGAGGGCTGAAATAGATGGCGCCGCTCTTCCCGCCTCTTTCCCTCCGTCGATTTGAATGACGTGCCGATAGATTTTGCATTCCAGTCGATGGCCGAACGCTCGGACCGCGCGCCTGCGCGCTGGCGCCGTCCATTCCTGCGCTGGCTCGAAGGCGTGGAGGCTGGCTGGGCCGTGCCGCTGCTGCTCACGGCCTTCACCGCAGTCTGGACGCTCTATCTCGTGATCGCCTATCTCGGCGCCGGCCTGCATCCGGACACGCTTGAGGCCTGGACGCTGGGGCGGCATTTTGCCTGGGGTTATCCCAAGCATCCGCCGCTGATGGGGTGGGTGGCGGCCGCCTGGACCGCGATCTTCCCGTTGAGCGACTGGTCGATGCAGCTGATGGCGATCGCCAACGCCGCGCTGGCGCTATGGTTCGTCGACCTGATCTCGCGTCGCTTCGTGAGCGGGCACAAACGCCTGCTGGTCCTGCTGCTGTTGATGCTCACGCCGGCCTATCAATTCCACGCCCAGCGCTTCAATGCCAACAGCGTGTTGCTGGCGACCTGGCCGCTCGCGACCTTCTGCTTCCTGCGCGCTTTCGAGACGCGCGCGGCGGGCTGGGCCATTGCCGTGGGTCTTGCGACGACGCTGGCGATGGTGGGGAAATACTATTCGGTGTTCCTGGTCGCGAGCTTTGTGCTTGCGGCAGCGATGCATCCGGCGCGTCGGGCCTATTTTACCTCGGCCTCGCCCTGGATCTCCACCGTCACCGGGCTCCTGGCCTTATCGCCGCATCTCCACTGGCTCGCGACCACGGGTGCCCCGACCTTCTCCTACGCCTTGGCGCATGCCAATGCCGGCCTCCTCACGGCATTGGGCGAGGTGAAGTCGTTTGCGCTCGGGCTCGTCGCGGCGATGGGTGCGGCGGCCGTCACCTGGGTGATGATTGCAGGCAACCGGCTGAAACGCCTGCCGGCCGACTTCGTCGCGATGGATCCCGGATTGAAGCTGCTGTGCTACGTCGCGCTCGGCACGTTGCTCTTGCCGATGTTGACCTCGCTCGCCATGGGCACGGACCTGCCGTCGCTGTGGGCATTGCAGGGCCTGTTCTTGTTCGTCGTGCCGATCGTGTGCGGCACGCGCTATCCAATCGAGCGCTTCTATGCCGTCAATGCCGCGGTGCTGGTTGCAGGCGTCAGCGTCGTCGCACTCGTGGTCGCAGCTCCCATTCATGCCGTCTACCGCAACGCGCACGGCTACGAAGAGGGCAGGGAGTTTTATCACGAGGCGGCGGCCGAGCTCACGCGGCAGTGGCGCGATCTCACTGGCGTGCCACTCTCCGCCGTCAGCGGCGACGATGCGCTGGCCTTTGCCACCGCATTCTACAGCCCCGATCATCCGCATTATGCGCGGCCGTTCGCCTATCAATACACCTGGGGCTTGCCGCGCAGGACCACGCTGGAGCGCGGCTGGGCGGCGCTGTGCTTCCACGACCAGCCCGATTGCCTCGGCTGGATGGAGCAAACCTCGGCGCGGGCCGGGGATTTCGTCAGACGCGAATTCAGCCTTCAGGCGGAGTTGCTCGGCCGGGCCGGCGTGACGCGCAAGCTCGTCGTGCTGCTCGTGCCGCCGCATGATGACGATCACAAGCCGCCCGTGAGCAACGCGGATGATTTCAGTGCGAGCAAGCGCGCGCCACGGTAAGCACGATCCGGACCCGAAGGGCGCTCCATCAACAATGGCTGTCGCGCAATTGCTCAAGCCCTTCACTTGCGAAGGGCAGGGTGGTCTCTTGCCGTTCCGAGTGCTCCTGCTTGAGCTCCTCGGCGTCCTGCGTTTGTTGGTCCTTACGCTCGGGTTCCATTCGTAACTCCATTGCTGCAGGACAACATGGAGGAGTGAGCGAAGTTCCTGCGCGAGCTAAGCGCCCGCGCGATGATGCGGCTGGAACAGCCGGCCCTTCTCCACCACGGCGACGACGGCGAGCGCAGCCAGCGTGCACAGGAAGAAGCCGGCCGAGAACGGCAGCAACGTTCCGTCAAAGCTCTGGCCGATCGTCATGCCGACGACGATGCCGAACAGCGTCGTGATCGAGCCGTAGAGTGAGGACGCGGTGCCGGCAATGTGACCCTGCGGCTCCATGGCGAGCGCGGTGAAGTTGGCGATCATCATGCCGAACGAGAACATCATCAGGGCCGAGAGCACCATGAACAGCCACAGCGGCAGCATTTGCAGGCTCGCGGTGAGCAGCATGAGGCCGGCGACGAGCGCGTAGCCGACGAGCGCTCCGTGCGAGATCACGCGCATGCCGAGACGGCCCACCAGCCGCGCATTGGCAAAGCCCGCGATGGCGGTGCCGGCCGCGATCGCCGCGAAGGCGAGCGGAAAATAATGGCCGAGATGGTAGATTCCGGTGAACACCTGCTGCGCGCAGAACACGAAGGCGAACAACGAGCCGATGACGAAGCCCGCGGCGACCGCGTAGCCAAGCGTTTGCCGGTTGGTCAGGGTCTGACGGAAGGCCTCGAGCACCTCACGCGGCGCCAGGGACTTGCGCTCGCTCTCGGGCAGGGTCTCCGGCAGTCGCAGCACGGTCCAGCCGAGCGCGAGCAGGCCGTAGGCCATCAGCACGATGAAGATGCCGCGCCAATGCGTCACCAGCAGCACTGCTTGTCCAAAGGACGGCGCGATCACGGGTACGGCGATGAACACCATCATCGCGAGCGACATCACGCTCGCCATGCGCCGGCCGACATAACAGTCGCGCACGATCGAGGTCGCAATCACCCGCGTCGCCGACGTGCCGAGCCCTTGCAGCGCGCGGGCCAGCAGCAGGGTCTCGAACGAGGGCGCCGCGACCGCGAGCACGCTCGCGATCGCGTAGACCGTCATGCCGCCGAGCAGTACCGGCCGCCGACCGAACCGGTCCGACAGCGGCCCCATGACGAACTGCCCCGCGCCGAACCCGATCAGGAACGTCGACAGCACGAGCTGGAGATGATTGGCGACGGGAATGTGAAATGCCGCCCCGATGTTCGGCAGCGCCGGCAGCATCATGTCCATCGCAAGCGGATTCAGCGCCATGATGGCGGCGATCACGATGACGAATTCCGGAAATCCCATCGGGCGGTGTCCCGAGGACACCCAACTGTCGGCATTGACGTCGGACACGTAGCTACCTCTGCATTCGCAGACGCCTGTGTAGCGGGAATGTTGCGGCGCACAAGCCGCGTTTTGGGATGGCTGTTAGGCGCAACGGGAGACACAAACCGGTGAGTCCAGCATGGGTCGAGACCTATGCTCGAGATTGACCCAAAAGCACCGCCACCATCCGGCTTACGAACGGCGCCATTGATCGTGCATTGGCGGATCATGCATTGGCGGGCCAGCGGAAGCCGGTGCGGTCGAGACGAATTGGCGCCGAGTATCACGGCGGTTAGGGCGAACGGGGCAAGCTTTATTCGGTCTTCGACAGCGACAGATGCGAACGGACATCATGCGCTGCGTGTGAAGCAATTCACACATTTGCCATCACGGCTATTGCCTTAACGGTATTGGCGTGTGATGCGCGGGAGTGTGTCGGTTGTGAAGACGTCAATCGACAACCTGCGGCAATTCCAGTCTTTCACCAGCAAAACACCGCAAATGTCCGTGCGCGCTCACGTGGTGAATAAAATCGACACGCGACGCGCACCGCGTTGAACCGGGCGGATGGCCAAAAGACCAATTTGCAACTGGAGGTGATGCGCCGCCAGCCGCTACGCAATGGATTTATGGGGGCGTGGCGCGACGATAACGCGAATTGATTCAAAACAGCCATTTTTGAAGGAGCGTTGAAATGTCGGACATGAAAAGCGATCAATTGCAGGGCGGACATGGCGGGCAGGGTTCCGATGCCGCGAGCTTCATGCGCCTGTTGAAGCGCGAGACTTATCAATCGTTGGAGCTCTCTGATCCCGACACGATCGTGAGCATCATCGCCAAGGCGATCGACCAGGGCCTCGACGATCCCTCCGATACGCCGGACGATGAGGAAAATCCCTTTGTGCCCGCGGCCTACACCTATCTCGGCCAGTTCATCGACCATGACCTGACCTTCGACACGCGCTCGACGCTCGCAACGCTCCCGCCGGGCCTGTCGAGCTTCCCCAATGACGTGCGCACGCCGCGGCTCGACATGGATTGCCTCTACGGCCTCGGGCCGTCGGCATCGCCCTTCATGTATGACGAGGACGGGCGGCTCGCGACCAACATGGACCGGCCCTACGACCTGCCGCGTTCGACGATCTACTACAAGCCCGACGATGCCGGCAGCCATCGCGCCATCATCGGCGATCCCCGCAATGACGAAAACTCCATCGTTTGCCAGCTTCAGCTCGCCTTCATTCACTTCCACAATGCGATGATCGCGTTCTTCAAGTCGCAGGGCCTGACCGGACAAACGCTGTTCCAGACGGCACAGCAGGAGGTCCGCTTCACCTACCAGACGATCATCGTCACCGACTTCCTCAAGCGCATCGTGCAGAAGCCGGTCTATGACAGCTTCGTCCAGGACCGGGCGAGCAAGGGCGATGCGGCCTACAAGCTCTACAAGAAGGGCGATCGCACGGCGCTGCCGCTGGAATTCACCGGAGCTGCCTATCGCTACGGCCATTCGGCGATCCGCAATGCCTACCGGCTCAACGAGAATTTCCAGCGCCGCATCTTCGACGGCGCCGACAATGCGGCCGAGAGCCTCGTCGGGTTCGGGGATTTGCCGCAGAGCCATCGCATCGACTGGTCGCTGTTCGTGACAGATCAGCTCGCGCCGGGCACCAAGGGCGACAACCCCTCGCAGGTTGGCGGCGTGGACGTGGGGCCCGACAAGCACCGGCTGCAATACAGCTACAAGATCGACACCAGCCTCGTGAATCCGCTCCTGGTGCTGCCGCCGCGGATCGGCGGACAGGACATGCTGTTCCGCTCGCTCGCGGCGCGCAATCTCAAGCGCGGCTATAACTTCTCGCTGCCCTCGGGGCAGGATGTCGCCGCAGTGCTCGGCGTGAGCAGCGGGCCGCCTCTGGTATTCGGCGAGCGCCTCTTGTCGTTCAAGGACATGCCGGAAATGCCGGGTGCTGATGCCAGCAAGCTGGACGCGAAAACGCCGCTCTGGCTCTACGTGCTGGCCGAAGGCCAGGCCTGCCTCGCCAAGGATGACGGCACGTTCGACACGAAGATCGAGGGCGGCGTCAAGGTCGCCGACAAGGACTCCAATGCCGGCACCCAGCTCGGCCCAGTCGGCGGCCGCATCGTGCTCGAGGTCTTCTTCGGCATCCTCGATGACGACCAGAGCTCCGTCGCCAATGCCAGCGGCTGGACCTCCGTCATCAAGCCCAACGCGCCCACCATCACGCTGTGGGACATGCTGCGGTATATCGGCGAGGTCTGAGGAGGATGAGACACAAAGGCCCGGCGCGCTGCGCCGGGCCGGACCCCGTTGGGAGATCAGGCGCGCATAGCCGGGGCGGGATCCGGCATGATCAGGTCGGGAACGATGCCGGGCGAGCGAACGTGGGCCGCCACATCGGACCAGGCGATGCGATTGCGCCCGGTGGCCTTTGCTTCATATAGCGCGCGGTCGGCCTCCTCCAGCAGCGATTTCGGATCGTCTGCAAAGGTTTGGCGCCACGCCAGTCCGGCGCTGATGCTCACGTTGCGATCTCGCAGGCCAGGATGAGGCAGATTGATGCTGCTGACCGCGATGCGCAGTTCTTCGCAAAGCTGCTGCAATTCCAGCGCGGTCGCCGACGGGACGATGGCCGCGAACTCCTCGCCGCCATATCTGGCGACGCTGACGCCTGCTTCGCGGGCCGTGTTTGCAAGCGCCTGGGTCACCGTGCGAAGGCACACGTCGCCCGCGATATGTCCGGCCGCATCGTTGTATGTCTTGAAGTGGTCGACATCCATCAGGATCGCCCCGATGCCGCTGTGCCCTCTTTCCGCGCACAATCTCGCGGCTTCGGCTTCGAAAAAGCGGCGGTTCGGAAGTCCGGTCAGCGCGTCGGTGTTCGATATGCGGAGCAGCTCCCGGTTCACCACGCTCAATTCAGTTGCCGCATGCTCGTAGCGAAGCGTTTCGAGGAATCTGCGGCGCCGCTCGACCTCGTTCTTGCGGATGACCAACAGCGCCGTCAGGCATGCGGCCAGGCCGACGATCGTATCGCTGGTCAAGTGGCTGGCGTCGGCTCCGAAGGCGAGCGGCAAGGTCGGATGCAGAACGGCGGCAATTGTGCAGATGACGAGCCCTGCGGCAAACGGCATCGGGACGGAGGCAACGCAGATCGCGAAGAGCATGATCGCCGCAAGCATGTAGTTTTCCTGGATGGCCTTCGGTGCGGCGACACCCGCGAATTCGATGACGGCCATCATGGCGATCATGGCGGAGCCGTAGGCCAAACCCATCAGCAACGTGCTGCGGGACCGAAAGCCATAGATGGCCACGCCTGCGCAGTAGAGCGCGACGACGCAGCGCCACACCCATGCCGCGGCGAAGACGTCGAGATTGGTCGACCGATCGAGAGCGATGGCTGCAAGTGTCAAGGCGCCGCAGACCGCGGAAGAGCGCGCCATGTGACGGGTCATCGAGCGTCCGCGCCGCGCCGCATAGGCGGCCTCCAGCGCAGGCCGAAAGGACTAGCTGGATGCGCGTGCAAGCTCGCTCTCGAATTCGGTGCGATCCACCACTTTAAGCCAAAAATCGCTGAAACCGACGAGGATGGTGGTGCCGACAAGTTAAGATTGGGTCAGTGAAGCAGCACCAGGCCTCCAGCCGGGCGGCATCTGCAACTTTACGGTAAAGCACTGCTTCACGCCCGGGATGGCCGAATGCCATGCCGCCAGACGATGGCGCGTATCGCTTTGTGATCGCGGGGGGAGGGTGGTGCGGGCAGCCGGGGTCGAACCGGCACAGCGCTTGCGCACCGAGGGATTTTAAGTCCCTTGCGTCTACCAATTCCGCCATGCCCGCCGCGTTGATTTGCCTATAGAAATTGCCATTTGCGGGCAAGTGTTTTGCAGGTTTTCCCTCGCTGTTTTGCAAATCAGGCTTTGTTCTGTTCATGGCTTGTCCTTCACCCGCTCGAATGCGCGGATGACGTTGACCTCCCGCTCGACGTGTCGGGTGCCGGTCACCATCTCGGCGACCGTCATCTCGACCACTTGCTGGAGAGCGGCCGCCGTGGTGACGTGATGCTTCTGCGTCGCCGACAATTTGCGCGAGCGCACCTGATGGCGAAATTTGCGCTTGAGGCTCTCGAAACGATCAACTGCGGCGCTCATCGGCCCTCCCGCTCTCGCCGGTCGCGTTCGGCAACGAACCAATAAAGTTGTCGGCCGCTGAGGTCGCCGCGCTTGTAGGCTTCCGCAGCGGCACGGAAATTCTCATCAAGGCGGTAAAATTCAGCCGCGCTCGAGGTCAGTAGGGTGACGTTGCGGGGGAGCACCGGATCGGCGACGGTCGGGAGCGCCGGCTTATCGGGTTCGTTCGATTCCGAGGCCGGATCGGCAACAGCAGGTGCTGTGGGCGCGGCTGCACCGCAGGGGCCCGCATTGCCGCGAACCTGCGCCTTGAGCTGCTCGACTTGCGCTCGCAGTGACCTGATGACGAATGATTGGGTCGTCGATTTGCTTGAGCGCCTGCTCGAAGCGGGAAGATACGATGTTTGACAGTGGTTCTTCGCATTCTGGCTGGGGCGGGTCATCGACCCGCGCATCGCCCGCTGCCTTGCGCAAGAGAAGCCCCAGCGTTTCGACCTGAATATCGTCCAGGCGGCTTAGATCGTATCCCCCGACGGACCGCCCTCCGACGGAAGCAGCCGCGCTAAAGCGGGATGGGGTTAGGTTGAATCGATTTGGGATTCCCAAATCAGCTTGTTTCTGATTCACCATGCTGGCTGG